>JACCTQ010000364.1 GCA_013812265.1 Actinomycetota bacterium | reverse complement strand
GCTGGGTCAAGTTCCGCGCCGGCCGCACGATTCGGTGCCGCCTCGGCGGGAATCCCTACGGCGGCGACCTCATCCCCGACGAAGAGAAGTTCGCCGTGCTGCAGATGGTTCAGGGGAAAGCCGCGCCGCAGCCACCCTTACCGGGCTCGCTCTACGGCTCCGGCTGCTTTACCTAGATGCTTGATCAGAGGCTACTGTGCAAACGAGTACTTCTTCATAGAACTCGCCGGCCCGCCGGCCAGTCCGACGGTTGACGTGTCGGGTCAGCCGCTCGCTAAGAGTCAGGCCAGCCCTGTCGAGGATGTCGTCGTAGAGGTTCCGGGAGTCGTTCACCACGATGATCACCGGAGCACCCTCGTCGAGAAACCGCCGCGCGTTCTCGAAGACAGCGACCATCCCAGAAACATAGTCGGCTTGCGCCGCGCGACCATGTCCGCGGGAGCCGGGGCCGATCTCGTCCACGGCGCGCTCCTCGAGCCCGAGAAGTTCATACGCATAACGGTGCTGCTCGTGATAGTCGATGAGGCCGGGATACGGGGGAGACGTGACGATTCCGGACGGCTTCACGAGCAGGTCCGTGGTCCGGGCATCCGTGTGGAGAACGACCACTTCCGCGTCCTTACGGATTGCCGAGAACTGGCGGAGGCGTCGAATGGTGTCCGCCGTATACCGCTTGAGGAACTTGAACGCCTCCTCGACCGGCCGGCATGTTCGCTTGTGTTTGAAGCAGAAGTACGGCTCAGTGATCGCCGTGCGAGGGAAATCGAGGTCGAAATGGGTCGTCAACCGCGCTGATCGCGCGGATCGAGACAGGACGATCTTGCCCACGGATGCTGCCGGCTCGTCCAAGTCTTCGAGCGCTGAGCGATACGCGAGGAGTTCCTTCAGGGCCTGCGGCGCGAACCACCGTCGAAGCCATTCCGATGAGTCACCGCTCGAGCTCGCCTGGCGCTCGCGCGCCGTCTCGAGCGCACCTTTCAAGGAAAGCTCCAGCGCAGCGAGTGAGTAAGCCTGCGTCTTTACGCGCGAGAGCAAGCAGTTGAAAGCCGAGATGTCGCAGCCGATCGCGCTGGCGCCGAACACGTTCGCCTCCACCAGGGTCGTGCCCGAGCCGACGAACGGGTCGAAGATGCAGCCTCCCGGGCGGAAGTACCGGCGAAGGAAGACCTCGACGACCTGTGGGATGAACTTGCCCAGGTACGGGTGGAGACTGTGCACGTGCTTCGTGCGCTCCACCTGGGGGAGCTCGCGCTCAGACCAGGAGAGCTCCAAGTCGATGTCGGCGTAAAGCGCCTCTTGCGTTCTTGCCGCGGTCACGGAGGCAGTCTATGAAGGCCTGCGGATGGTTCTAGCCAGCCTCCGCGGCCTTCTTCTCTGCCGGCTTGGTCTCCTTCGACTCCTTCTTCTCCGCCCCGCCGTCCGCGGACACGCCGCCGTCCTTGCCGTCCTTGCCGTCCTCGCCGTCCTTGCCGTCCTTGCCCTTGCTTGACGCTCGACCGTAGTCGGTGGAGTAGAAGCCGGAGCCCTTGAAATGCACTGCAACCGGGTAGAGAACGGTCTGCACAGGACCCTCGCCGCACACCTCGCACCCGTCGGGCGGGGGATCGCTCATACGCTTGAACAGCTCGAAGAGATGGCCCTGTGGACAGCGGTACTCGTAGATGGGCATCCGAAAAACAGGCTACCAGCGGGGTAGGCGATGATAGCCTCCGCGCCGCTCGGCATAACGTCTCGAGCGCCCTCAGGACGTCTTCCGATCGTGCGTGACGAGATAGAACCACGCCTCTTCTGGGCCGGCACCACGCTCGTCATGGTCGCGGTGGCCGCCTTCCTGCTCGTGCAGCTGTCCGCCTGGCCGCCGCACGAAGACGAGACGCTGGCTCTTTTCGTAGGCCGCGGCTCTCTCGCCGAGCTACTCGACACGGTGCTCGGGCAGCGGGGCGGCGCGCCGCTCCACTTCCTTTTCGCCTGGCTGGTCGCCCACCTGGGCGGCGGCCTGACGTGCCTTCGGCTGCTCTCGGCCCTGTTCGCCGTCGCGAGCATCCCCGTCGTGGCGCTCCTGGCCGCACGCCTGGCCGGTCGGACCATCGCCCTCGCGACGACCGCCCTCGTCGCAGGAAGCTGGATCCTGCTCTTCCACGGGATCTACGCCCGCATGTACAGCCTGTTCCTGCTGACGAGCGCGCTCTCGTATCTGGCACTCCTGATCGCCGTCGACCGCGGAGGCCGCCGGCAATGGATCATCTGGGGAGTGGCCGTCCTCGCCGCGGTCGCGACGCACCCGTACGGCGCGCTCGTCCTTGCATCCCAGGGGTGCTACGTCCTCCTGCGACGTACGCGGCTCCGCGAGTCCGTCCCCGCGTTCGCGGCGGTCGGCCTCGCCGGGATCCCGTTCTGGTACACGGATCTCGTGCTGGCGGGGCGATTCGACGTCGGCGTCGGCGTGGGAGCCGGCGGCGCGAGACGCGCGTCGCCGTTCTCCGTGCTCCGGTACCTCGCCGACGTCGCGGGCGACTTCACAGCGGGCTGGCGGCCGGTCCTCGTGCTCGTGCTCGTGATGGCCGGCTGGGGTCTGTGGAGGCTGGCACGGACCCGCCCGGCGACTGCCATGCTCGTGGGCGTCGTCTTCGCGCTGCCGACCCTGGCTCTCCTGCTCGCCCGCTTCGGTGAGTCGACCTCTCCCGAGTCGCGCCATCTCATCTTCGCACTGCCGTTCTTCGCGCTCATCGTCGCGGCCGGAATCGTGGAGCTCGCTCGCAGACGCTTTCCGGCAGCGCCGATGCTCGCGGCTATGGCGCTTGCCGGTCTCCTCTCCGCCGAGATCGCCTGGGCGCGCGACAAGACGCCGCCACTCTTCTCGGGTGACCCGCAGGCGCGCGTGCAGGCGCGCGAAGCTGCCTCGGCGTGGCTGGCGTCCGTCAGCGCTTCGAACGACGTGCTGTTCGGGTACGAGCCCGTCTACCTCGGTGCCTGGGAGCGCTCCCGCAACGTGTCACGCACGGTCGTCCCCCGAGCCGATGCCAGGCTCGCGCTCGAGGTGCTTCGCAAGGCGCCGCGCCCGCTCGGCCGCGGCGTATGGCTATTCGACGCGGCCGAGAACAACAACTTCGCCCCAATGCTCACCATCCCGCTTCGGCTGCCCTGGCCGGAGGGCGAGTTCGAAGGCAGGATCTTTGGTCCCTATCTGATCATCCGTACGAAGGAGCCGTCCGTCACGCCGCGCAAGTACCTCGAGCAGGCCTCCCAGGTCATGATCCTCGGCAAATCGCTTCTCATCGGAGACGCGGACGTGAACTTCGTGACCGTCCGGCGGGCCGCCTACCGCCTCGAGCGGTCCGTGCCCCGTTCTTTCTCCTCCAGCTCGCGGTAGCACGGGGCATCTTCGAAGGCCGGCAGGCCGCCGCCGGTGGCCGAGCTCGCCGAGCGCCTCCGACCGCGCCGTGCAGCGGCGAAGACTGCGGATGCGCCAACGAGCCCCCCGATCAGGAACGACCGGACCCGGTTGCTCCGATCCTCGCCGTCCATGACACGATTCTACGGTGCGTATCTGCACCGTCGGAGATCTTCTGCTCGACGTCGTCGTGCGTATCGACGGACCAATCGCGCTCGACACTGACACGTACGGACAAGTCCGGGTGGGGGCAGGAGGCCAGGCCGCGAACGTGGCCGCCTGGGCGGCGTCACTCGGGGCCTCGGCGCGATTTCTCGGGAAGCGGGCGCGGGACCCGGCGGGTGAGATCGCGGCCGCCGAGCTCCATCGCCGGCGGGTGGAGGTCGTCGGGCCGCAGGTCGCAGGTAGAACGGGGACCGTGATCTCGATTGCCACGGCGGACGGCCACAGAGCCATGCTCAGCGACCGCGGGGTCTCACCCGACTTCGCCGCCGACGAGCTGGATGCCAGGTGGCTGGAAGGCTGCGACCGGCTCCACATCCCGGGCTACAGCCTCGTGCGCTCGCCGCTCAGGGAGACGGCGCTGGCCGCCTCCCGACTCGATGTGAAGGTCAGCGTCGACGCCTCGTCGACCACGGCGATCGAGGAGGTTGGGGTCGGACGCTTCACGGAATCCCTCTCCTCCGTTTGTCCTGACATCGTGTTCGCGAACGAGGCGGAGGCGGCCCTGCTCTTGGACGTGCGAGCGGAGACCGTGGTGGTAAAGCGGGGCGATCGCGGCTGCCTCGTGCGCCGGAACGGAGACGAGCACGCTTACCGGGCGATGGTCGCGGAGGTCGTCGACGGGACGGGTGCTGGCGACGCGTTCGCTGCCGGCTTTCTCGTCGGCGGCGTGGAAGTTGCGCTCACCGCGGCCGCCCGGTGTGTCTCGCGCCTCGGGGCGATGCCTTGAGCCACCTCCTGCGAATCGACCCGGAGGTCGACGAGACTCTGCGCGCCGGCGGCGGCGTCGTGGCGCTGGAGACGACGCTCGTCAGCCACGGCTTTCCGCGCGGCGAAGGCGCGGACGTCGCACTCGAATGCGAGCGGCGGGTGCGAGCGGCAGGTGCCGTTCCCGCGACGATCGGCGTCGCCGACGGTGCCGTCCACGTCGGCATGGACGAAGCGCTGCTCATCCGCTTTGCCGAGACAGGCTCGAAGGCTCGCAAGGTTGGGCCGCGCGACCTCGCAGCATGTGCTGTCCAGGCGGCGCTCGGCGCGACGACGGTCGGTGGAACGCTGGCGGTCTGCCGGCTCGCCCGCGTCCGGTTCATGGGCACCGGCGGCCTCGGCGGCGTGCATCGCGGCTGGACGGAGACACTGGACGTCTCGGCGGATCTCGCCCAGCTCGCGCGTACGGACGCGCTGGTGGTGGCGTCTGGGGTCAAGTCGCTGCTCGACGTGTCGGCGACGGCCGAGGCGCTGGAGGCGCTCGGCGTTCCGGTGCTCGGGTGGCGAACCGACGAGTTGCCGCTCTTCTATACAGCGCAGGGCGGACCGCCGGTCTCGGCCCGGGTGGAGTCGGTCGAGGAGGCGGCGAACGTCGCGCGCATGCACTGGGCGCTCGGCCGAGACTCCGGCGTGCTCGTCGGACGGCCGCCGGACGAAAGCCTCGACGTGGAGCCCCTCGTCGAGGAAGCGCTCGCCCGGGCCTCGCGGCAGGGGATCACCGGCCAGGCCGTGACGCCCTTCGTCCTGGCGTACTTGCACGAGGCCAGCGACGGTCGTACCCGGGTACTGAACGCGGAGCTCGTGGCCGCGAACGCGGAGCTTGCAGCGAAGGTCGCAGTTGCTTATTCGCACGCTGAGGTTGAGCAGTGACGAGACCGGCGAACGACACGCTCGACCTTGTCCCGAGAACCGAGTTCCACGGGCCAGAGCTCGAGTTCGACCTCGCCGGGCTGGAGATCGGTGTGGCCGAGTACGACGAAGGTCCCACCGGCTGCACGGTGTTCTATTTCCCGCCGGGGGGCGCGGCGTGCGCGACGGACGTCCGGGGTGGCTCGCCCGGCACTCTCGGAGGCTACGAATGGGTGCACGCGATCTGCCTCGCGGGCGGTTCGCTCCTCGGGCTCGAAGCGTCCGCCGGCGTGGCGGCCGAGCTGATGGCGCGCCGGGGATATGCCACCGGATGGACCGACATCCCGCTCGTCTCCGGGGCCATCATCTTCGACTACGGCCCGCGCCAGAACGCCGTCTACCCGGACAAGCAGCTCGGGCGGGCAGCCCTTCGCGCTGCGCGGGCGGGACTGTTCCCACTTGGCACCCGCGGCGCCGGTCGATCGGCCACGGTCGGCAAGACCTTCGAATACAGCCAGGGCGAGCCGGCCGGCCAGGGGGGCGCCTTCCGTCAGATCGGTTCCACCGGGATCGGCGTCTTCACGGTTGTCAACGCGGTGGGAGCCATCGTCGACCGCGAGGGAGAGGTCGTGCGGGGCCACCTGGACTCGGCCACGGGGCTGCGGAGCCCGCTCGTGGACGGGCTCGAGCAACGCCTGGGGACCGGCGTGCCGGGACGGACGCTCCCGGGCAACACGACCCTGACCGTCGTCGTCACCAACGAGCGACTCGACGCGCGCTCGCTTCGACAGCTCGGGCGTCAGGTGCATGCCTCCATGGCGCGGGCGATTCATCCGTTCCACGCGCTGGTGGACGGTGACGTCCTCTATGCGGTCACCACCGCCGAAGTCGAGAATCCCCTGCTCGATCCGGTCACACTGGGGGTGGTCGCGTCGGAGCTGGCATGGGACGCTGTGCTGACGAGCTTCGAGGCTTAGTTCTTAGACCCGGCGCCGCTGCGCGAGCCAGTAGCGCAGGAAGTAGAGCGGAAGCGCGATACCGGCGAACAGGAAGACGGCGATGCCCCAGGCGGTCGCGCGCCGGTTGCCCCGTTTGGAAGCGTGCGAGAAGACGCCCATCGACAACGCGGCCGCCACCGCGACCGCGAAGAGGAACGCCCCCGGGCTCAAATCGGCAAGCCCGGCGGCCAGAAACACCTCTATGACTGCTCGATCGCGCCGAGCAGCTCGTCGATCTCGAGGGCGGTCAGGGTCTGCAGCTTGGCGCTTCCGCGGGCACCGAGCGCAACCGAGACCTTGGCGATCGTGGCCGCATCCGGCGCCTCGATCACGTTCACGAAGTCGAAGGGCCCTAGCGTTGCCCACTGGTGAACGACCCTCGCGCCGAGCTCCTCTACGTCACGGTTTACCTCGCGTAGCCGGTCCGGGTTCGACTTCAGCGTCTGGACACCCTGGACAGTCAGCGTCGTCAGCATGATGTACGTCGGCATGCGGCTCCCTTTCTTTCGGTGCCGCGAGCTTAACGTGATCGCTAGGCGCAGTTCTTTCGGGCCCATCTTGCGTGCTGGTCGGAGTAAAGGATCGCGGCACCGAGGAACAACAGCGGCGAGATCACCAGGTCGGCGAGGAAGGCAGCAGCGCGGAGCGTGAGATCCGCCTGACCGCGGAGCAGGAAAAGCATGACGACCTTGGTGAGGAAGTACGTGATGGCGAGAGTGGAGAGCGAACCCGCCGCGTGGATGTAGTCCGCTCGGGCAAGCGCCACGGCGCGAGCGAAGGACGTCCGGACCCCGGTCCGCTCGATCATGGCCACGGGGACCGCGAGCCCGACGAGCGCAAGCCACGCGACCGCCGGCAGAACGAAGACGCTCACCAGCAGCGGGGCCGGTGCGAAGGCGATCGTGCCCACGACGACCGCCGTGCCGAAGGAGCGACGAGTCATCGGAACTTTGCCGACGAGAGCGGACGCAGCCGCGAATGACGCGCTGAGGAGAATCGCGCCGACCGTCGCGCTCAGGAGGAGTTGAGCGAGCCGAGAGCTCGAGACGGTCAGCTGGTTGAGAACGGCGAGGCCCAGGCCGAGCGCCAGGGAGGGCCAGAAACGCTGGCCGTAGAACCGCAGCGCCTCCGCCACGAGTTGCCCTACGGTGCGCGTCTCCGGCGGGAGCGGTGGCGGTAACTCCTTCGAGCGCGACTCTGGTCGACCCGTTCTGCGCATCCCGAGGACGCTATCGGCCGGGTCTTCCGTCCGCCCGTGTGGTAGCGTGTGGTCACATGGCTTCGCGCATCGGCATCAGGGACCTCCGTGATCACCTGACCTCGACGATCCGGCGCGTTCGCCAGGGCGAGACCTTCGAGATCACGCACGAGAAGATTCCGGTTGCCGTGCTGGCCCCGATCCGCCGCGGGCGGATCGAACGTCTCATCTCCGCCGGCGACGTTCGGGCCGGCACACCGCTCACAGTCCCGGTTCGGCGCTTTCCCGCCACCAGCGAGATCGGAGCGAGCGAGGCGCTAGAGGACGATCGCGCTGGGATCTGAACCTCCGCTCGTCTACGCGGACTCCTCCGCGCTGGTCAAGCTCGTCATCGAGGAGGCCGAAAGCGAGGCGCTCGCCGAGTGGCTCGAGGACGAGCAGCCGGCCCTCATCACGAGTGGCATCGCCCTCGTGGAAGTGTCCCGTGCGACCGCGATCGCCAACGCAGGAGACGACGTGCGGCGTGAGACATGGCGCCTCCTCGACTCTTGCCTGATCGTGGATCTGACAGATCGCATCCTCCGGACGGCGGCAACCTTGACTTCACCAGCCGTGCGCACACTCGATGCGATTCACCTCGCGTCGGCCCGAAACGTGGAGCCCGACGAGATGCTCGCGTACAATCGCCGTCTACGAGACGCCGCGCAAGCCCTCGGACTCGTTGTGATCCATCCCGGGATCGGCCAAGCGACGTAGGGCACCCAGCGATGAATCCATCGGGCGCTCAACGCAGAGAGCGGGTGTCGACGACCTCGAAGGCCGAGCCGGGGACGCGACGGAGCGCGCCCAGCTGATCGTTGCTCCACCGGCGATCAGGCGCGCCGCTCACGAACCAGTCGACGAGTCCCCACACAACCGCACGGGGCCAGGCGCTCGGCCTCACCCCGTGGACGCGGTGGATCCAGTAGCGCAGCGCCTTGCCCCGCGGCGCCTTGCGGTCCAGGTACGAGTACGTGCGGCCGTCATATAAGGTACCCTACGTAGGGTGAAGAAGACCAGTCTGTACCTCCAGCCGGAGCTCGATCGTGCTCTATCGCGCGCCGCGTCGGCTGCCGGGATGACGAAGGCGGAGCTCATCCGGCGCACGCTCTTGCAAGCGGTGGCCGAGCCGCAACGCCCGCGCATCGCGGCGATAGGCGTCGGCGAGGGTCCCGGAGACGTGGCGAGCGCCGTGGACGAGCACCTGGCCGAAACGCTTTTCGGTCAACGTTGATCGTCATTGACACGTCGTTTCTGTACGCCCTCCTCGATGGACGAGACCACCGCCACCGTGATGCCGTTGGGTGGTACGAGGCCATGAGCGAAGAGCTCGTGACCACTCCGCTCGTCCTCGCGGAGACCGATCATCTCGCGGCTACGCGCGCCGGCCGGTCGGCGCAGGCTGCATTTCGCCGAGATGTAGCTACCGGCGCCTATGCGGTCGAATGGTGGCGCACGGCGGCGGTGGAGAGCGTCGAGGTCGCCGATCGATACGCCGACCTTGGCGTCAGCCTGACCGATGGCTCGCTCGTCGCGCTTGCCGCGCGAGTCGAGACACACGCGATCGCGACATTCGACGAGCGACATTTCCGCGCCATGCGTCCAATCGGTAGAGCGCCTGCGTTCACCGTGGTGCCGGCAGATTCGACGTGAGCCGGGCGGGCGTCGGCTGTGCGACCTCCCTCGTGTCGGCGCCGGGGGAGGGGAACCCGCTGGCTGCGGGCGCAAAGCCCTAGCCGGGCGCCTGCTCGACGACTCGAGCTCCAAGCTGCGCGAGCGAGTGTCCAAGACGACCCGCTCGCCGGCTCCATAGAGGATTGCCTTCAGCGCCTTCCCGGCCGCCTGCTGCGCGTGGAAGCACGCGAGGGCGCTGAAGTCGTCCGCAAGTCGTCGCGCCGCCCCGAGATCGACGTGGGCCTGGCGCAGCCAGCGCTCCGCCTCACGCCGGTGGTCGCGCAGCAGAACCGAAGAGAAGGATCTTTCGCGGCTTGAGCGGCTGGAGGCGCTCGACGAGCTCCTGCAGCCGGCCCTCGGCCGCGGTAGTGCTCACGCCGCTACACGCTCCCCGGCCTGCTCGAAAACGAGCTCCCCGTCCCGGACGTCGACACGCACCGTGTCTCCCTCGACGAAGTCGCGCTCCAGCAGCCGCAGCGCGAGCGGGTTCTCCACCAGG
>JACCTQ010000326.1 GCA_013812265.1 Actinomycetota bacterium | reverse complement strand
CTCAGCCCGAGGTCGGGCGCAGGCTCAGCACCCAGAGACCGCTGTCCATGTCGGACGCAAGCACGTACTTCGACGTCGCGAACACACCCCAGACGGACGCGGATCCGGGCGGCACGAACTGTGCGAGTAGCCGCGGGTCGGACGGGTTGGAGATGTCGGCGACCACAACCCCTTGCCTGTACCAGGAGAAGTACGCGCGATTTCCGAGAATCTTCGGGTCGTGGACGCCGTTCAGGAAAGAGGCGTCCGGCGGCGGACCGGCCGTCGGCAGCATGAAATCGGAGAGCTTGCGCGGTGCGCGGGGATCGGAGATGTCGTAGAGCGTCGGAAACGCCGCCCGGGGTGCTTCGTGCGTCTCGATCAAGAGCGTTCCATTGCGACCGAGCGCGACCGAGTGTGCATCGCCTTCCGGCTGGTTCGTCTCGACGGGCGTGCGGCCCAGGTACTGCGGCTGCGCCGGCCTCGAGATGTCGAGAATGACGGTACCGAGGTCCCAGTACGACAGGAATGCACGTGTCGCCGCCTGGTTCGTGTACACGGAGTGGACGAAGTTCGCCTTGTAGCTGCCACGCCCGTTCGTCGGATGGATCCCGAGCGTCTTCCAGGCCCCCCAGTCGCCCACCCGCACGGGGCGCCGTGGGTTGGTGACGTCGTAGATCCGGAAATCGGGATCTCCCGGGATCGTGGCCGTGCGCTTCTGGGCGTCGTAATCGGGCGAAGACATGAGCTCGGAATTCGAGACGGCTAGGTACACGTAGACCCGATTGCCCTTCGTCTGGACCCACAGCTCGTGCGCGCCGCGCGGCTCCGTGGAGACGACCGCGAGCTTCTTCGGCCGCGCGGGATTGGTCACGTCGTAGACGCCGAAGCCCTGGAAGCCCCCGGTCACGCACCGCTGGAACCCGGTCACGGCGATCACGCCCTTGAAGCGCGGAGTCTTGATCGGCTTGACGATCGTCTTCTGGGTATCGCTTCCGGTCAGCGACCGATCCGCGGCACCGTGAGCAAACGTCGACACGAGCCGAGGCTTGCGCGGGTTCTTGAGGCTGTAGACGCGCACTCCGGCCGCAGGGCAATCAGGGCTCCGGTAGCTCGAGAGATATGCATAGGTGCCAAAGCCGTAGACATCGGCGGTCGAGCCGGGCGGATCGACGTGGGCGAGGCGCTCCAGGCGAAATCCGGGCGCCGCCCCGGCTGCTGGTCCGGAGGTCGAGCCTGCGAACGCCGCCGCACCCACGAAGAGCGCCAGCAGCGGGACGGAAGCGAGTAGGGGAGAGCGTCTCACGTGCCTTGTCTTCTCCTTCGTGGTGTGTCTGCAATATGGACGTATGAACCGAGGATACGTTGGCATTCTCTCCGTTGAGCTCCATCTTCCCGAGAATCGATCGCTCAAGGGCAAGCGGAAGGAGCTGTTGACGGTGAAGGCGCAGCTGCAGAGGCGCTTCGGGGCTTCGGTCGCCGAGGTGGACCATCACGAGCTCTGGCAGCGGTCCCGCCTCACCGTCTCCTGCGTCGCACGGAGCTACCGCGATGTCGAGAAGCAGCTCGACGATGCGGAGCGCTACCTTGCAGGGCAGGCTTTCGAGCTGGGAACGAGCGAGCGGGAGGTGGTGAGGCCCGGTGAGTGAGCGGATGCGTAGGGTGAACGAATCGCTGCGGGAGGTGCTATCCGAAGCGGTCGGAGAGCTGAAGGATCCGAGGATCGGCTTCGTGACGCTCACGGGTGTGGATACATCTCGGGATCTTCGACACGCGCGGGTCTTCGTTAGCGTGCTCGGCCCGGAGCGGAAGCGGCGGGCGACACTCGCCGTGCTCGCAGCCGCACACGGCGTGCTCCAGGCCCACATCGGGCGTGAGCTCCGTCTGAAAAGGACCCCTCAGCTCGAGTTCGAGTACGATCCGACGGTCGAACGGGGCGTCCGAATGTCCCAACTGATCGATGAGCTCGCGCCCGACGACGACTGATCTGGAGACCGCCGCACAGGCGATCCGGACTCATGGCCGGTTTCTCGTCAGCAGCCACGAGAATCCGGACGGCGATGCCCTTGGGTCGCTGCTTGCGACCACGTTGGGCCTCCAACAGCTGGGCAAGGACGTCTCCATGTACCTCTACGGCGACGGTCCACTGCCGCGTGAGTACGCCTTCATGCCGCTCGAAGACCTCGAGCGGCACCTCCCCGAGGATGCCCTCGAGCGGGTGCTGATTGCGGTCGACTGCGCGAGCGAGACTCGCCTGGGGCCGGATCCCGCGCTCCTCGGGCGCGCTCCGCTCGTGATCAACATCGACCACCACCACGACAACACGCGCTTCGGGGGAGTCAACGTCGTCGTTCCCGGCGCCTCCTCCACCGGCGAGATCGTGCGCGATATTTTTCGGGAGCTCGATGTGCAGCTGACCCCGGAGATCGCCGAGGCGCTCTACATCGCCCTCGTCACGGACACGGGCCGGTTTCAGTACACGAACACAAGTCCGCGTGCGCTGAGGCTGGCCGCCGAGCTCGTCGAGGCCGGCGCGGACGTTCGACGTGTCTTCCAGGGCGTTTACGAGTCGATTCAGTTTCCGAAGCTGAAGCTTCTGGCGAGAGCGCTCGAGCGCGCGCGCATCCTCGAGGGAGGACGCCTGATCGTGTCGCACCTGTTGCGGACCGACTTTCGCGACGTCGGCGCCGCCGAGCCGTACTCGGAGGGGATCATCGACCTCCTGCGCGCGGTCGAGGGCGCCGACATGGCGGCTCTCATCCGCGAGCCGCCGCGAGACGATGGCCCAACCCGCAAGGTGAGCCTGCGTGCGAGCGCGGACGAGTTCGACGTCTCGGCCATCGCCCGGAAGTCCGGCGGGGGTGGTCATC
>JACCTQ010000291.1 GCA_013812265.1 Actinomycetota bacterium | reverse complement strand
GCTGGTGCCAGGGCGGCCTCGATGCTGTCTACCCGACGCTGGGCGCTCGTGACTTCCTGCGCGGAAGGAAGGTGGCCGTGAACGGAACGAGCGGCTACGCGATCGGAATCGTCCGCTCCGGAGGGCTCGAGATCGACGTCGCAGGGGAGCGTCGAATCGTCGAGAGCGGCGACGTCTCGTACGAGCGCTGATGGAAAGAGAGGGCCAGCCGGAAACGCCGGACGAGACGATCTCGCAGGATCCAGGTATCCCGGGCTGGGACGTGGTGTCCGATCCCACGGACAACCCCGCTCCGGACGAGAAGGACGAACGCGCCGAGGGCAGGGAGCGGGTGGACGACCCTGACCGCGAGGGTCACGACCCGCAGAACTCCGTGAGGGGTCAGACCCCGTAACGAAAGTGAGACGCCATTGCCTGTTCGCTTTGCCGCGTGGGACAGGTAGTAGGCGCTCTGCGAGCCTTTCGACACACGTCTGAAACACTAGAGCTTCTCGGCGTACTCCTTGTACTCCCGCTTGACCCGCTCGTCGGTGCCGAGGAAAGCGTGCTTCGACATGTCCGCCGAGTAGCGGCTCGCGGGCGGAGTGCGCCCGAGACTCTCCGCCAGGCTGCGGATGTGGTGCGGGCCGGCGCCGCAGCAGATGCCGAGATAGTTGATGCCGAGCTCGTGTGCCGCGCGCCCGAAGTCACCGAGCTCGTACCGATTGCACGTGAAGGGATCGAGCGCGGTCGGGAAGGGCCGGCCGTCGGGCAGGTCGGCGTACCCTGGGTCTCGTAGAGACTGGAAGCTCGGCTCGGCCTCGTGCGTCCTGTACGGGACGGGCAGGGCGGCCATGTGCCCCTCTACGGTCTCACGGATCTTCTCGAGCAGCGGGAGCATCGTCTCCGGGCCCCGGATGCAGTTCAATCCCACCACGTCGGCTCCCGCGTCCTCGAGCCGCTTGCAGGCATCCTCGGGGGTCCAGCCCTCGCGCGTCTGTGGTTCCTGATGGATCGCGAGCGTGATCACGGCTGGCAGGCCGGCCTCCTTGATCGCCTCGAGGGCGATCAGCGCTTCCTCGCCCCACGAGAACGTCTCGCCGATGACGAAGTCCACTCCGGCGTCCACCGCCCACCCGACCTGCTCGTCGAACATGCCCCGCACCGTGGTCCTGGAGTCGTCGTCGGCGACGAACACGTTCGTATTGCATATGTCGCCGGCGAAGAGCGTTCCTGTCTCGGAGGCCACCTCCTTCGCGATCTCCAGCGCGCCGCGGTTCATCGACTCGAGCAATTGCTCCTTGCCGATCAGGCGCAGTTTCTCGCGGTGTGCGTAGTACGTGAACGCCTCCACGACGTCCGAGCCGGCATGCACGAACTCGCGGTGTAGCTGCGCGACGAGGTGGGGATGCTCCAGCACGATCTCGGGGACGAAAGCCCCTGCCTGCAGGTAGCCCCGCCGCTCGAGCTCGAACAGATAGCCCTCCGCACAGATGACCGGCCCCCGCTCGAGACGCTCGAGCAGTCCACCGGCGGTGTTCTCGGCCATGGCGCTCCTCCCAAAGGTTGCTGAACCAGCAACGCGAGTTGCAATGACGACGTCGCAGAGGCGATTATGGAGCCCCGTGGCCGAAATGGCAACGTGACCGCTGCGCCGCTGACCGAGAGGGAGATCGCCGGGCGGGTCTCTCCGGCGTATGCACGCGTCCACGGCCTGCTCGAGCGCGACGAGCCGGTCATCCTCGACGGGGGAAACGCCACCGAGCTCGAGCGTGCCTATGCCGGACAGCTTCGCGACTCGGACCGCGGTCTCTGGGGCACCGAGGCGCTCTACCGCGCCCCGTACGCTGTCGCCGACGTGCATCGGCGCTATGTCGAGGCCGGCTGCGACGTGATCTCGACCGACACGTGGGCGATCCTCGCCGCCGCGGAGCTCCAGTCCGGCGGGCCGGCGCCCACCGGCATGACGCACTGGATGGACGTCGCCCGCCTCGGGCTGCGGCTCGCCAGGCGCGCCGTGGAGGAGTCCGGGCGCGCCGGCTCGTGTGCCGTCGCTTTCAGCATCAACGGTGACGTGGACACGACCGACCGTCTCGGGACGCTTCGCCTGCTCGGCCGCGTGATGGACGACGATCCGCCGGACCTCCTGCTTCTGGAGACTATGTCGCTGATCCGCGACGGGCTCACCTTCCCGGCGGTCGAGATCGCGCTCGCCACCGGGCTGCCGGTCTGGCTCAGCTTCCGCCGCTGCCGGCACGGCGTGTGTGGTGTCTACGGCCAGCACTGGGGCGGCCCCGAAGGCGACCTCTTCGGTCGCACCGCGCAGCGCTTCGAGGAGCTCGGGGTCTCGGCGCTCCTGGTCAACTGCCTACCGCCGGAGCACGTCGAGGGAATGCTCCCGTGGCTTCGGGACTTCACCGACCTCCCTCTCGGCGTCTATCCGAACCTCGGCTACTTCTCGGAGTCCGGCTGGCGCTTCGACGAGCGGATCGGACCGGACGAGTACGGGTCGTTGGCCCGGGGCTGGCGCGACGAGGGCGCGCAGATCGTCGGCGGGTGCTGCGGCACCTCGCCGGCTCACATCGCCGCCGTTCGCACCCGTCTGGCGGGCACGAAGCCCGGGCGGCCCCGCAGCGTCCCGCTCGAGCAGACGGCCGCCGATAGCGAGACGTACGCTGTCGCTCCGCGCCCGTGGAGCGACGAGGAGGGACGCACGCTGTACCCGCTTCCGTTTCCCGAGCTCAGCCTCGATCCGGACGTCTTCGTGCCGACCCTCGGCAGCCTGGTCGTCTGGCGGCACCTACTGCGAGAGCGAATCGGGCGCGCCAAGCGGTGCCTCGACGTCGGCTGCGGCAGCGGACTCTTGACCATTCAACTCGCCCTGAACGGCGCTGAGCACGTGCATGCCGTCGACATCGAGCGGCGGGCCGTTGCGAACACGCTGGCGAACGCCTTTCGCAACGGCGTATCCGACAGAGTCAGCGGCGCTGAGGTCGACCTGTACATGGTCGAGCCCGAGGATCGGTACGACGTGGTGGCCGCGAGTCTGTACCAGATGCCCGTCGACCCGTTCGAGCAGATGACGGGCCACCGGCCCCTCGACTACTGGGGGCGGAATCTCCTGGATCACCTGATCGGGCTGCTCCCGCGACTCCTCGCCGAGGGCGGGGTCGCCTTCCTGATGCAGCTGTCGATTCTCGGCCAGCTCGAGACGAGCGAGCGCCTCGAGCGCGCCGGTCTCGTGTCGCGCGTCGTCGACTTCGGCTTCTTCCCTTTCACGCCGCTCTTCGAGCGGAACCGCATGCAGATCGAGCGCGTGGAGCAGCTGTCGGACGCATACCACCTTCGCCTGGGCGATCAGGACGTGATGGTCGCCTACCTGCTCGAGGTCACGCGGCCGTGAGCGCTGTCCCATACCGCAAAGAGAAGGGGGGCCTTGGCGGCCGCCCCCTTGGAAGGCGAATCTAGGTTGTGGCTCTGAGCCACGAACCACGGTCGCTCGCCGCTAGCCGCTGATGCGCAGAGCGACCTTGGCCGCGCCCGACCAGCTACGCGAGCCGTTCAGATCGACAGCCTGCAGTCAGAAGCGCGTAGGAGCCTTCTGCCCTCTGGGTGCTCGGTAGCGGAAGGCGTAGGAGGCACCGATCGTGCCCTTGGCCGCGATCAGCTTGCGGTTCAGCTTGACGCGCTTACCCTGCACCTGGCCGTAGACGTTGTAGCCGAGCAGCTCGGCCTCGGAGGCGGTGCGCCACTTGAGCAGCACGCTGCCGGCGGAGGCAGTCGCCGTGAAGGAGCGGACGCTGACGGCCAGGTTCGGCGGCGCACAGCCGGAGGAGTCGACCGTGTTGCTGTCCAGCGTGACCGCGCCCGTCTGTGCCAGCGCGCGGCCGCCCAGGGAGGCGCTCGTCTTGAGGGTGATGGAGGCCAGGGCCCGAGAATGTTGCCCATGAAGGCGGTGCCGGTTCCGAGCGTGGCCGAGCTGCCGACCTGGAAGAAGGTGTTGCAGGCATTGGCGCCGTTGATCGCGAGCACGCTGCTGGCGGACGCCGTGGTCAGCGTCGATCCGATCTGGAAGACGAAGACGGCACTGGGGTTGCCCTGTCCGTCCAGCGTCAGCGCCCCCGTCAGCTGTGCAAGCGAGGAGAAGCAGTAGACGCCGGGCGTCAGCGTCAGCCCGCCCAGGTCCTGACTGCTCAAGTTGACGTCGCAGGGCTGGCCGGCGAGATTGTTGTAGGCGTTGGTTGGTGGCATCGCTCTGCGCCTGGAGCGCGACGGCGTCGCCGGCGTGAGTCGTCCCGATCACGACGCCGGGCGGGAAGCCCGTCACCGCAGTCCCGGGAGACACGCCCAGGTCGCCGTTGATCGTGGTGGGGCCGGTGTTGGTGACCGTCGACCCAGCCAGCACGGCGAAGCTGAAAGCCGTTCCCAGCGTGGGCGCTGTGGCCGCCTGGCACCGATCGCGAGCGTGAGCGTCGTCAGCAGGGCAGTTGCAAGCACAAGAGGCCACCGTGTGCGGCGGCCAGGGGGTACGCGTCATGAGCCGGGAGCGCGCCCGGGGAGGCGCGGCAGGAAACGCCGGCGCTGTTTCACACGAGCCCCCTTGAATTCTGTGGTGAAAGAGTCGTAAAGTACGCAACTGTGGTTGCTGAGACGGCAACGAGTCTGCGGCGAGGGTTGGCGATCCTGTTCGCCCTCGAAGGCGAGGCTTCGCAAAACGGGGGTCTCGGCGTCACGCGCATCGCGGAGCTCGTCGGGCGCGAGAAGAGCCAGATCTCCCGCTCGCTGAAGATTCTCGCCCAGTACGGGCTCGTCGAGCGCGACGCGGAGACGCGCGGCTATCGCCTCGGCCCGCGGCTGTTTG
>JACCTQ010000278.1 GCA_013812265.1 Actinomycetota bacterium | reverse complement strand
GCCTCACAGAGGCGAGTGCCGGCGGGACAAGAAGAAGGGGGTCCGTGGGGGAAACATGGTTTCCCCCACGCTTATCGGGGTGCCCAGATTTGAACTGGGGGCCTCTCCGACCCGAACGGAGCGCGCTACCAGGCTGCGCCACACCCCGACTGCCACAGCTTAGCGAGTGAGCGCCGGTTCCTACAATGGCCTTCATGGCCCACCGCGACGAGATACTGGCGCATGCGGCCGAGCTACTCGATCTGGACTCTTTCCCCGACTACGGGCCGATGGGGATGCAGGTTGCGGGCTCGCCGTCCGTCACACGGATCGCGTGCGGCGTCTCCGCTTCGCGGGAGCTGTTCGAGCGCGCGGCAGCTTCGGGGGCCCAGCTTCTCCTTGTACACCACGGTTTGCTCTGGAACAGCGATCCCCGGACGATCGACACCCGCCTGCGTCGGAGGCTCGAGGCTCTCTTCGCCGCGGGCATGACGCTCGCCGCCTACCACCTGGCGCTCGACGCCCACCCGGAGATCGGAAACAACGCGCTGCTTTGCCAGACGCTCGGTGTCCGGAACGAGAGTCCGTTCGCGAAGATCGGCTTCGGTGGGTGCATCGAACCCGCATCGCTTGAAACGTTTACCGGGCTGGTGTCCGATCGGCTTGGACGAGAGCCCCTCGTCTTCCCGTACGGCCCCGAGGTTGTCGAGCGGGTCGCCGTGGTCACCGGAGGCGCGGGTCGCTACGTGGTCGAGGCTGCGGAGGAGGGCTATGACCTTTTCCTCACCGGTGAAGCCGAGGAGCCCACGCTGCATATCGCCCGGGAGCTCGGGATCCACTTCGTCGCGGGCGGCCACTACGCGACGGAGACGCTCGGCGTTCAGGCGCTGGCCGGACGGCTAGCGAAGCGCTTCGGCGTTCCGTGGGAGTTCATCGACCTCCCGAATCCCGTCTAGAAACTGTTCGATCGCGTGCGCGCACGCGTCGGGGCGCTCGCCGATCAGGAGGTGGCCGCAGTCGGGGATCGCCCGGACGGGAGCGCCGAGCTGACATCCGTACTCGAACGCGTCACCGATCGGGGTGAGCGTGTCCCGTGCTCCCCAAAGAACGAGCGAGGGGCACCGGACAGCGCCGAGTCTGGCTCCCACGTCGTCCAGGATCAGCGCCCTCGCGGCGGAAATCGTGTCGGTGTGCAGGGCAGGCCCCGCGAGAAAACCCTCCACAGCACCGGCGGAGAGTGCCTCGGGATCCGACGCACCCCAACCGAGCGTGGCGCGGCGCAACCGTCGATGCCGTGCCACGAAGCTGCGGTGGGGAGCGAGCCACCGCCCGGGCCGGATGAGCGAGCTCAGGACGAGCGCCTGCTCCGCGCGGCGGCTGCTGGGAGAGAAGCCCGCGGAGCCGGCGAGCAGGAGGGCGTTCACCTGCTCGGGATGTCGCAGCGCCAGGCGAAGCGCCACGAGGCCGCCCAGTGAATGCCCGACGACCGCGGCTCGTCGGAACCCCACGTGTTGCACAAGGACGGCCAGACGGTCCGCGTATACCTCCAGGTTGGGCACCACGGGAAGCGGTGAGGATCCACCGTGGCCGGGAAGGTCGGGCACGAGCACGGGCCGCGTCCTGGCGAGGAGCTGAGCGAGTCCGACCCAGTTCGACGCCGCGCCCCCAAGCCCGTGGACGAGCAGAACCGGATGCCCACCGGCGCCTCCGAGGTAGAAGCGGATGCGGACGCCCTTGATGGTCGCGAAGCGTTCGTCGAGCTCCGGCAGCCCCTTTGCAGCAGTCATGCCGACCGATTATCCTAGGCGGCGATGAGCAGGATCTCAGGGCGGGGTCGTTGACCGCCGCCGACAACAAGCCAAAGCGTTCGAGTCAGCCCGCCGCGCCCTGCCGGCGGGCTTTTTTGCGCCCGAACGGAAAGGAGCGTCGTGCCGAACCACTTAACGCCTGAAGAGTTGTCGAAGGAGCTCAACATCGACCGCGAGGAAATCATCCGCGTTTGCCTGCAAGAGGGTGTTCCGATCTACCAGGGCAAGATCGACAAGACGCTCTTCCAGGCCCAGCTCCAGGAGCGCGGCACGGTTCCACAGAACGCCTAGAGAACCGTTTCGAGAACGAAGGTACGCTGGCTGCGCAGGCGGCCCTACCCGGCGTTCGGCGGGTCGCTCGGCAGCATCGAGTACATCACGAAATCCATGCGCCGCCCCAGGCGCGGGTTGAATCTAGTGGAGCGGAGGACTCCCTCGCGCACGAACCCCGCCTTCTCGGCGACACGTTGGGACGCGAGGTTCTCGCGCTCGGCGAGCAGCTGAACGCGCTCGGCACCCACCTGTTCGAGCGCCCACCGTGACACCAGCCGCACCGCGCGGGTCGTCACTCCGCGGCCTCGGGCTGCGCATGCAGCCCAGTAGCCGACCTCGACGACCGCATGCGCCGCGTCTTTGACCTCGACGCCGATCCCGCCGGCGAGGGTTCCACCATCCACATCGAACGAAGCGAACGCCGCCATCGTTCCTTCGCCCCAGCCAGTCGTCGCCCTCTCGACCCAGGCGCGGGCCTCCGCCTCTCGGTACGGCTGCGGGATCAGCTCGAGCCACCGGGCGATCTCCCCGTCGCCATCGATAGCGGTGACGAGCGCTCCGACGTCCGCCAGCGTCCAGGGCCGCAGCGCCACGACCCCGTCGCTGAGTGGCGTCTCGGGCCGGAGTAGATTCAGCTGTGATGGGACGGCCAATTGTCAGCACGCAAGCCGCGCCGCCCCTCGGCGGACCGGATCGCGCTCCCGTGTCGCTTAGGGGCCTGTCCAGAAAGTCGACCAGGGCGCCTGACGGGCGCCAAACTGCGCCACGCAGCGTCCTCGGTCGCGCCAATATGCCCGCATATTGGCGCTCCCTGCGTCCTCGCCTGGCGCAGTTTCTCGCGCGTCATCCACCGCGGCCACTTTCTGGACAGACCCTTAGGCGGCCTTCTGAGGGGCCCGCCGTTTGCGCGCGGCAGGCTTCGCCGGGGTTCCGTCCTTCGAAGAAGACGAGACCGCCTTGCGCCCCTTGGCTTCCGCGACGCTGCGCTTGAGCGCCTCCATGAGATCGACGACAGGCGCTTCCGGCACCGGCTCCGGCCGGGCGATCTCCTCGCCGGCAAGCTTCGCCTCGAGCATCTGACGCACCTCCCGCCTGTACTCGTTCTCGAATTCCGCAGGATCGAACTCCCCCACGAGGCTCGCGATCACCTGGCGGGCAAGCTCGAGCTCGGCCTTCTTGACGTCCGTCTCCTCCACCGCCTCCTCGATCTCGGCGCGTGAGCGGACGTCCTCGCCGAAAAAGAGGGTCTCGAGTGCGAGCGAGTCACCGTGGGAGCGAATCAGACACAGGTTCTCCTTGCCCCAGAGAACGAACTTGCCGATGGCTGCCATGCCGCTCTCCTGCATTGCTCGCAAGAGCAAAACGTAAGGCCTGCGCGCCGCCGGAGCGCTCGCGGGCGCAAGGTAATACGTCCGATCGAAGAACACCGGGTCGACCTGATCGAGCGCAACGAAGCGGACGATCTCTATCGACTGTGAGCGCTGGAGGGCAACAGACTCGAGGTCTGCGTCCTCCACCAGCACGAACTGACCCTTCGCAACCTCCCAGCC
Source organism: Actinomycetota bacterium (assembly GCA_013812265.1). Classification (GTDB taxonomy): domain Bacteria; phylum Actinomycetota; class Thermoleophilia; order Gaiellales; family Gaiellaceae; genus JACCTQ01. The sequence continues at coordinate 25,574 of JACCTQ010000278.1, read as the reverse complement.
TTTCACGAGCTCGTCGGCATCGACGTCGCGCTCGTGGCGAGGGCAGTAGCGCTTCTGCTTGATCGGCGTGCCGCATTCCCGGTGCAGTGTGCGAAAGGAGACATCCGATCGCTGCGTAGCGAGAGCGAGCCCGATGGGGATGTTGACCAACCCGAAGCTGAGGGAGCCGTTCCAGATCGTTCGCATGAGCACCAACCAGTGTAGTGGGACCAACGAAATTCCCTGCGTGCCGACCCATCCCTGCAAGCACGGGGGAAACCATGTTTCCCCCGTGCGCCCCCTTCTTCTTGCCTCGCCGACGACCGTCGCTGTGAGGCTCCCGCCGAGCAAAGCTCGGCTCCGCCGGCGGCATCACGTTTTACCCACGATTCAAGTGACTCCAACCTTCTAAGCTCTACGTGCCTCCGAACGGTGAAGCCATGGCGACAGAAACGACAGACACCGCCTCCTCCTCTGTGAGCCCCGGCGAAGGGCCGCGCACGCTTGCTGCTCTCTGGCAGCAGGCGATCTCCGAGGATCGAGGCAGGCCCGCCTATCTCGTTCAGGACGGAGGTGCTTGGCGCGAGGTCTCCTGGGGCGAAGCAGCGCGTCGCGTGGACGAGCTTGCGCACGGCTTCCTCTCGCTCGGCGTCAAGAAAGGGGATCCGTTTGCGATCTTGGCCCGAACACGGCTCGAGTGGACGCTACTGGATTTCGCGCTCCTCTCGATCGGCGCTGTCGTCGTTCCGATCTATCCCACGAGCTCGCAGGGGGAAATCGAGTACATCCTCCGGCACTCGGACGCGATCGGCCTGGCGGTGGAGGACTCGGAGCACGCCGCGCAGGTCTCGCAGCGTCGAGCCGAGTTGCCCCGCTTGGAGCACGTGCTCACGTTCTCCGACCTGGACGATCTCGCATCCCGGGGGCGCGACCACTTGGCCCGAGACTCCGATGCTCTCGAGCGCGTAGGCGCTTCCATCACGGAGGACGACCCGCTCACGTGCATGTACACGTCAGGTACGACCGGGCCGCCGAAGGGGTGCCTGCTCAGCCACCGCAACTACTACGTCATGACCACGATCATCGAGGAGTTGCCCGACATCGGAATGAGCAACGACCGCATGCTGCTCTATTTGCCGCTTGCGCACACGTTCGGAAGACTCATGCACTTCTGGGGCGCGCGCGAGGGGTTCACGATCGCCTTCTGTCCCGATCCCCAGCAGATCGCGCCCGCGCTAGAGGAAGTGCGGCCCACGCTGCTTCCGAGCGTGCCACGAATGTTCGAGAAGGTGCATACAGCTGTGCTCGCGCAGTTCGATGCTGCAACCGGGGTCAGACGACGGCTCGTCGGCTGGTCTCTCTCGGTCGGCCAGCGGGCGAGCCGCCTTCGACAGCAGTCGCGGCCATTACCGCCCGGCCTCGCAGCCCAGCTTCGAATTGCGGATCGGCTCGTCTTCTCGAAGGTGAAGAACCGGCTGGGCGGCGAGCTGCGATTCGCGATCTCCGGCGGAGCACCGCTGGCACGCGAGGTGGCCGAGTTCTTCCACGCCCTCGACATCATGATCCTCGAGGGCTACGGGCAAACCGAGGGCACGACTGCATGCGCAGTGAACCTCCCCAGGCGCTTCCGATTCGGAACCGTAGGCCCCGTGATGCCCCGCTGCGAGGTTCGGATCGCCGAGGACGGAGAGATCCTGGTGCGCGGTGAAACCGTATTCGCGGGCTACCTGAAGGACACCGAGGCCACCCGCACGACGCTTACGGACGACGGCTGGCTGAAGACGGGGGACATCGGAGCACTGGACCCGGACGGCTTCCTCACGATCACCGACCGGAAGAAGGACATCCTCGTGACGGCGAGCGGCAAGAACGTCGCGCCGCAGAACATCGAAAACGCGCTGAAGGGATCGAAGTACGTTTCCCAGGCGCTCGTGCTAGGCGACCGGCGTCCCTACGTCGCAGCGCTAGTCACACTCGACGTCGAGGAGATGGACAAGTGGGCAGCACAGGCCGAGCCGCCTGTCGAAGGTCCGGCGCTCGCAGTCGCACCGCAAGTACGAGAGCTCATTCAGGAGGTCGTCAACGAGGTCAACGGAAACCTGGCCCGGCACGAGCAGATCAAAAGATTCCAGATCCTGGAGCGGGACTTCTCAGCCGAAGACGGCGAGGTCACGCCCACGCTGAAACTGAAGCGGCGAGTCTGCGAAGACCATTTCGCAGCCGAGATCGAGAACCTCTACCGAAGCTAGCTCCACGGCCTTTCCAAGAACCGTATGGGTCTGCCTGCGATCCGCCAGCGGAGCCGGGCTTTGCCCGGCGGGAGCCTCACGGCGGCCGCAAGTCGGCTAGCCCAGAAAGAAGGGGGCTGACGGGAGAAACATGGTTTCCCCCGTCATACGCGGCGTGCGCCGACCCAGGTGGCTGCATACCACGAGTCGGAAAGGCTCGAGATCTTTACAACGTCACCCGTGTGCGGCGAGTGGATGAACTGCCCGCCGCCGATGTAGATGCCGTTGTGGCCGAGGCCGTTGAAGAAGACGAGATCACCCGGCTGCAGCTGCGAGCGCGACACTGGAGTGCCTACTCCGTACTGCGCGGCGGCGTTGTGCGGCAGCGAGACGCCGACCTGGCTGTAGACGTACATGATGAATCCCGAGCAATCGAAACCGGTGCTCGGCGAGGCTCCTCCCCACTTGTACGGAACGCCGAGATAGCGCATGGCGATTCCTACAACGCCGCCGTAGCGGGCCGGAGCGGAGGCTGTCGGCGCGGGCGCGGCGCTCACGGCGCTGCTCTCGTCCGAGCCGTCGTCCGACTCGACAGCGGTGTTCAGCGGTGTCGGCAATACTGGTGCGGCCGCCTGCGCCGCGGCCAGTCGCCGCTCCGCTGCACGTGCCGCTGCCTGCTGACGCGCACGCTCCTCCGCCTGAAGCCTCGCGATCTCGCCCCGGATCGAGGCGACGAGACTCCGTCGCTCGGCGAGTTGCTGCTCGACCGACGCCCGATGTGCCGCCCGCTCCTCTACGACACGCGCCTGCTCGGCCCGCGCGTGGCGGAGGCGGGTGCGCTGGCGCCGGACCTGCACACGAAACTTGACCGTCTCCCGGTGGACGTCCACATCCTGGTCGGCAACGCGATCGACGGCGTCCATCCGGCTCAGCAGATCGTCAAAGCTCGTCGCCCCCAGCAGGACGCCGAGCGTAGAAGTCTCTTCGCCCGTATACATGGCAACCAGCCGGTTGGACAGCGCCGCCTCCGACCGCCGAAGGTTCTTGCGCGCCATGCTCAACTGCCGGCGGTTAAGGCGAAGCTCGCCCTCGAGCCGGCCTAGCTTGACATTCGCAAGGTTGTACGCCTCGATGGCCTGTCCCAGGCTTCCGTCCAGGGCTTGCACCTGTGAAAGCACGCGCTGCACCTGCGCCTCCTTGGAGGCGAGCGACGAGGGGTCGCCAAGGGCGGCCGGAGCGCAGACAAGCGCTATCCCGAAAGCCAGTACAAGCGAAAATCGCTGTCGTTGTCTGAGGCTGATGGTTACCGTTCGCCGCCGGATACAAGAGGCGCCCGGGTGAGGGGCCGCACCGTCACAAGTGGGGCACCCTAGCAGCGTTCAGGGGTACCTGCAACCGCGTAAAAACCACAAAAGCCGCAGAATCCTTCCGAAACCGGGGTGTCACAAACTTGGCGAGGCTACCCGGCTGGGGCGGGACGGGTTAGACTCGCAGGCGCTCGTGACGCAGACAGGCGAGCTTGGCAGACAGGTTCGGGGACAAGACGGGCTGCGCGTCGCCGTCGTGGACGACCACGACCTCTTCCGAACGGGTCTCCGCACCCTGCTCGAGGAGCATGGTGTGGACGTGGTAGGCGAGGCTCCCGACGGCTCGGAGGCCGTCGACGTCGTTACGAGCTTGGCACCCGATGTCGTCCTGATGGATCTCAACATGCCGGGCATGGACGGGATCGAGGCGACTCGCCGGATCACCAAAGCGCTGCCGCTGACACGCGTGCTCATCCTCACTATCTCCGACGAGGATGGTGATGTCATGGATGCGATCCTCGCGGGCGCGTGCGGATACCTGCTCAAAGACTCCTCCATCGACGACCTGCTCAGAGGTATCCAGGCGGCGTCCGTGGGAGAGTCACTGGTCTCTCCCTATATCGCGGCCAAAGTCCTGCAGCGAATCCGCTCTTCGGCGAGCCTGTCCGAGGCGCGCGCAACTATGCACGCCGAGCTTTCCGACCGCGAGATCCAGGTGCTGAAGCTGATCGCGAGCGGGATGGACAACGCCGGGATCGCCCGCACGCTGTCCATCAGCCCCAAGACGGTCAAGAATCACACCTCCAACATCCTGATCAAGCTCCAGATCGACAACCGGATCCAGGCCGCGGTGTACGCGGTACGGAGCGGAATCGCCTGAGCGAGGCTGCGCCCACCCGGAGACGAAGCGTCATTCGGAGACAACTTCTATGCGGCGCGGATCTCTCGCTGCCGCACGCGGAGCGACCGAAGCTTTGCTCTCAACATCCTGAGCTCCCGGTTAGTCGCCTGCACCCGACGGGTGAGCGCACCCAGCTCCTCGCACGGTGGGCGTCCGTCACCCAACATCGCTACCGTCGCCCGCGAGATTGCTCGCTCCAGGCGCAGCCGTTCGGCCTCCAGGATCAGCGCACACGCGGACGCCTCGGTCAGCGTCTCGTCGATGCGATCGAGCACCGGTGCCTTGTCGCCCTCCAGCGGTGTGCGGAGGAGGCGGTCCACCTCGGCGAGCAGCGGTGTCCGATCGGTCACGACGTCTCGGATTATCCGCGGTCCCGCGCCCTTGTACATGGGCCGAACGGCCTATCTTCTGGGTCCATAGGACCTATCTTTTCGGTCGCTCGGGCCGAGAACCGTCATGCGCGCAAGCTAAAACTCGAATCATGACCGGCCGCCTCCCCCCCGTTTCGATCCTCGCCGCCGCCGTCCTAGCTCTCTGCGTCGTGGCAGGAGCGCTCGCCTCCGAGGCAGCTGACTCCGTTCTCGAGCGACGTCTGAACCGCGCACTCGCGGTGCCGCAGATCGACCCTTCCCGGTCGGCAGCCGTGGCTATCGACCTGGCAACTGGGAAGATCCTCTTCAGCCGCAATCAAGGGCGCTCACTCGTCCCTGCTTCGAACGAGAAGCTCGCGGTCACGTATGCGGCTCTGGTCGTTCTCGGACCGTCCTTTCGCATTCGCACCGAGGTGCTCGGGGAGGGCCGACTGGTCGGGTCCACATGGCACGGCAGACTGGTCCTGAAGGGCTACGGCGACCCGACACTCTCCACCGAAGACCTGCGAGCTCTCGCCAAACGGGTCCGGGGAGCCGGTATCTCGCGGGTCACCGGCGGTGTCGCGGCCGACGAGACGTTCTTCGATGCCCGCCGCACGGCGTTGGGATGGAAGTCCTACTTCCTCGTGAACGAGTCGCCGCCCCTGTCCGCGCTCGCCGTCAACCGCGCCCGTTACCGGGGTAGGACGACACTCCGCCCCGCTCTCGCCGCCGCGATCGAGTTCAAGCAGGTCCTGCGCGGGGAGGGCGTCACGGTCCAGGCAAAGGCATCCATGAGACGAGCGTCCGCCCGTGCCGTCCCGCTCGCGACGACGCTCTCGCCGGCGCTTTGGTGGATCGTCCGCTTCATGGACCGTCAGAGCGACAACTTCACGGCCGAGCTCCTGTTGAAACACCTTGGCGCTCTCTACGGCCGCAAGGGAACAACCGCCGCAGGAGCCGCTGTGGTCACCCGCATCCTGGCGGCCGACGGTGTGCCGCTGACAGGAGTCCGCATCGTCGACGGCTCGGGGCTGTCACGTCTCAACAGGCTGACGGCTCGCGCGCTCATCTCGATCCTCGAGTCGGCCTGGGCCAGCCCGCCGCTCCGCCGAGCCTTTCTCGGCGCTCTTCCCGTGGCGGGAAAGAACGGCACCCTTCGCCGGCGTATGCACCGAACCCCCGCTTTCGGCAAGGTGCGCGCAAAGACCGGCACGACGTCCCAATCCTCGGCGCTCTCCGGGTTCGTCGAGGATCGCTTCGCGTTCGCCATCCTCCAGAATGGCAATCCCGTCGCGACCTGGTGGGCACAACGCGCGCAGGATCGTTTCGTGACCGCGCTAGCCGCGGCCAAGTAGCGCGGCGAGATCCTGCTCGGAGAGAATCGGTACGCCTGCCCGCTGTGCTTTCGCCAGCTTCGAGCCTGGATTCTCGCCGGCGATGACACCTGTGGTCTTACTCGAGACGGAGTTCGAGACCTTTCCGCCGAGCTCTTCTAGGGCAGCCTGAGCCGCGTCCCGGCTCCAACCCTCGAGCGTGCCCGTGATCACGTAGGTGCTGCCGGTGAGTGGACCTTTCCGCGCCCGCTCTTCGTCGCCCGCCTCCAGACGCAGTCCGAGACTCCGAAGCTCGTTCACGAGCGTACGGTTGCTCTCGTCGGAGAACCACTCCGCGATGGCCTCCGCGCGGTCGGGGCCGATGCCGTCCACCTCTTGAATGTCCTCCTGACTTGCGCCCGCGAGGCGATCGATCGAGCCGAAGTGGCGAGCGAGATTCTGTGCAGTCACCCAGCCGACCTGCGGGATGTTGAGCCCGAAAAGGACGCGGTGGAACGGCCGCTCACAGGAACGCGCGATGGCGTCAACGGCGTTCGAGGCGGAGATCTCGCCGTACCCGTCGAGCTCCATGAGGCGTTCCTTCGTGAGCCGGTAGAGGTCGGGCATGGAGGCCACGATCCCCTCACGCCACAGCCTCCGAACGAGCTGCTCGCCCACGCCCTCGATATCCATGGCGGCGCCGACCCAGTGGATGAGCGTCTCGAGGCCACGCGATTCGCACTTCGAGTTCGGACAGCGATGCATCGCCTCGCCCTCGGGCTTGACGATCTCGGCTCCGCAGAGGGGGCAGCTCCTGGGCATCCGAAACGGCTTCGTGCGCGCCTCGTGCGGGAGCACGGGGCCAACCACCTGAGGAATGACGTCACCCGCTCGCTGGACGATCACCGTGTCGCCCTCACGGATGTCCTTTCGATTGATGTCTTCCTGGTTGTGCAGAGTGGCAGTCGAGACGGTCACTCCACCGACCTCCACGGGCTCGAGTTGCGCCCATGGATTGAGGTTGCCGGTTCGCCCGACACGGATATTGATGCGAACCAGCTTCGTTTGCGCTGTCATGGGCGCCCACTTGTAGGCGCGGGCCCACCGTGGCCGGCCGTGGAGCGCACCAAGGCGGTCCTGCTGCTCGAACGAGTCGACCTTGACCACGAGCCCATCGATCTCGTAGTCGAGGTCGATCCGCCGTCGCTCCCACTCACGGCAGATCTCGGCCACCGCCTCGATCGAGTCGTGCCGCTCCGCGTGCGGATTGGTTCGAAAGCCGCGGCCCCGTAACCATCCAAGAGCGTCCCAATGACCCTCGATGGACAATCCTTCGTGGTGGCCCAGCCCGTGAACCCAGATCGAGAGCGGTCGCTCGGCGGTGACTCCCGGGTTCAGCTGCCTGAGCGAGCCCGCGGCCGCGTTGCGCGGATTCGGCGCCGCTTTCTTGCCCTCCCGCGTAAACCGCTCATTGAGCCTCCGGAACCCCACCAGCGGCATGTACACCTCACCCCGAACTTCCAGCACGGGAGGTGCAGGCTCGTCTTCGGCAAGGATCATCCGGGGCAGGATGGCCCGGATGGTGCGGAGATTTGCCGTGACGTCCTCGCCGCGGAGGCCATCGCCCCGGGTCGCGCCGCGGGCGAAGACTCCGTCCTCGTAGACGAGCGCCACTGCCGACCCGTCGATCTTCGGTTCGGTCACGTAGCGCACAAACTCGTCCGTGCCGAGCCGCTTGCGTACGTCTTCCGCCCATTTCAGCAGGCCTTCGTCGGTGTTGACCTTCTCGAGCGATCCCATCTCCGACAGGTGCGCGACCTTGACAAACTTGGGTGAAGGCGGAGCACCGACTCGACGCGTGGGCGAGTCCGACGTCGCAAGCTCGGGATTCGCGTCCTCGAGCGTCTTCAGCTCGTCGAAGAGACGGTCGTATTCCGCGTCCGAGACTTCGGGCTCGTCGAGGACGTGGTACCGGTAGAGGTGGTGCTCCACGAGGGCACGAAGCTGCGCCGCCCGCTCGGCTTTGGTCGGGCTTGCCTTAGGCACCCGCGAGCGCGGCAGCCAATTGATCCTTGGGAAGCTGGCCCCGCAGAACGCTGCTCGTCGCATGCCGAAAGGAGGCGAGGATCATGGCTCCCGAGTCGATGCCCGTGCCATCGAGGTCGAAGAGGACGGTCTCGAACCGCATCCACGCGATGCTAGCGATGGTTTCAATAGTCGACCCGCTCGAGGTAGAGGCCCCACGGAGGTGCCGCGGCACCCGCCTCGGCTCGCGGCCTGCCGTCGAGTAGGCGCTGAAGCTCGCCGGGTGCCCCTTCCACCATCGTGCCGACGAGCGTTCGCACCATATGGCGAAGGAAGCTATCGGCGGTGATCGCGAACTCCAGGACGTCCCCCCGGCGGTGCCAAGCCGCCGCGCGCACGTTTCGGACGAAGACGTTGTGGTGTGTCACCGTCGGAGTGAACGCTCGGAAGTCGTGTTGGCCGCGCAGCATTTCCGCCGCCTCGTCGAGAAGCTCTTCCCGGAGCGGCCGTGGCAGCCACCAGCTTCGGGACTGCTCGAACGGGGACATGGTCTCCCGCCGCCAGATGCGGTACCGGTAGCTCCGGCTACGGGCAGCGCGCCGCGCGTGGAATGTCGGTTCGGCCAGCTCGCTTCGTACCACGGTGACATCACCCGGTAGGACAGCGTTGAGGGCACGCGCAGTGCGGTCGACCGGCGGACTGTCCGCAACCTCCACGCTGACCACCTGGCCGAGAGCGTGAACACCGGTGTCCGTCCGTCCGGCCACGGCCAGCTGAGCAAAGCTCCCGCACGTGTGCTCGAGCGCCCTCCGCAGTTCTCCCTCGACCGTCCGCAGATTCGGTTGCGCCGCCCAGCCATGGAACAGCGTGCCGTCATATTCCAGTGTGAGTCTCAGGCGCACGAGGCTCCGAATCCAAGCCTCACGGGCCGTCAGGCATGTGTTCGCGGAACAAGCGTTACAAGCTTGGCTGTCGGCACAGGAGGTTAGTTGCGCGAGGGCCTCTTCCGTCAGGTCTAGCCGGCCGCGTACCAGCGCGTACCAGCCGCGAAGCGGCTGCTACGCGGCCGGCGTGTAGTCCACTAGCTCGAGATAGACCATTTCGGCCGCGTCCCCCTGCCTCGGGCCTAGCTTCACGATCCGCGAGTAGCCTCCTGGACGGTCTGCAAAGCGGGGCGCGACCTCCGCGAACAGCTTGTGTACGACCTCCTGCGAGCGCAGGTAGCCGAGCGCCCGCCGGCGCGCCGCCAGGTCGCCGCGACGGCCGAGCGTGATCATCTGCTCGGCAATCGGCCGGACCGCCTTGGCCTTCGCCTCCGTCGTCCGGATGCGCCCGTGCTCGATCAAGGCCCCCGCCAGATTGGAGTAGAGCGCCTTACGGTGGGCGCTGTCGCGCCCGAGCTTCTTTCCTGCTCGCTGGTGCCGCATGACTCGCGATCAGACGCCCTCGTCGCCACGCAGGTTGAGGCCCTGCGCGCTCAGCGTCTCCTTCACTTCCTCGATCGACTTCTTGCCGAAGTTCGGGATGGCAGCCAGTTCGTGCTCGCTCTTCGAGACGAGGTCGCCGATCGTCTCGATGCCAACCCGCTTCAAGCAGTTGTACGAACGCACGCCGAGCTCCAGCTCCTCGATCGGGAAGTTCTCCATTGCATGGGCGACAGGCGCTTCCAGGTGCCCGTCACCCGACGCGGAAGCCTCGGTGAGGCCTTCGATCTTGTCGACGTCGGTGAAGATCGCGAGCTGCCGGATGAGAATCTCAGCTGCCTGCCCGATCGCCTCCCGGGGATCCATCGACCCGTCGGTCGTTACGTCGAGGCGCAGCTTGTCGTAGTCGGTCCTCTGCCCGACGCGGGCCGACTCCACGTCATACGAGACGCGCCGCACCGGCGAGAAGATGGAGTCGACGGGAATGACGCCGATCGACTGGTCGCTCGTCCGGTTCAGCTCGGCCGGGACGTAGCCCCGCCCTCGTCCGATGGTGAGCGTGACCTCGAGCTTCCCTTTATCCGACAGGTTCGCCACCTCGAGCTCGGGATTGAGGATCTCGAGATCTGCGGGGAGGTCGATGTCCGCCGCGGTGATCGGCCCTGCCCCGCTCTTGGCGAGCTGAACTTCGACCTCGGGCGATTCCCCGTACAGGCGGACGATCAGGCCCTTGAGGTTCAGGATGAGGTCTGTGACGTCCTCGCGGACGCCCGGCAGCGTCGTGAACTCGTGCGCGACGCCCTCGATCTTCACGGAGGTGACTGCAGATCCCTCGAGCGAAGAGAGCAGGACCCGGCGCAGCGAGTTGCCGAAGGTATAGCCGAAACCGCGATCGAGCGGCTCGATGACGAAGACTCCACGATTCTCGTTGACCTCCTCGTGGATGATCCTCGGCGTCTGGAATTCCATCAGGCTGGTGGGAGTTGCCATTCCTTCCTTTCCAGCCAATCTTTCTCCGAAAGATTGGTCAGTTCAGCGTTTTCCTAACCGGATCCCGCGTGGGATCCGATTACTTCGAGTAGAGCTCTACGATGAGCGATTCTTGTACCGGCGTGTCGATTTCGTCACGCTCGGGCCATTTCAAAACCTTGCCGGTGAGACCGTCGTGATCGGCCTGCAGCCAGGGTGAGACGGAGGCGGTGAGATCAGTCGCGTCGCGGATGACTTGCTCCGCCGAGCTGCCGGTGGTCATCGTCACCACCGCTCCGGGCTTGACCTGATAGCTCGGGATGTTGACGCGGCGACCGTTCACCTGGAAGTGGCCGTGTCGAATCAGCTGCCGCGATTGAGCCCGCGAGGCGGCAAAGCCGAGTCGGTACACCACGTTGTCAAGGCGCATCTCGAGCATGCGCAACAGGTTCTCGCCGGTGATCCCGGAAGTGGTCGCCGCCTTCGTGTAGTAAGTGCGGAACTGCCTTTCGAGCAGGCCGTAGTACCGGCGCGCCTTCTGCTTCTCACGCAGCTGGAGCAGATACTCGGACTGCTTGATGCGCCCACGTCCGTGCTCGCCCGGCGGGTAGCTCCGGCGCTCCACTGGGCACTTCTCGGTCAGACACTTCTCGCCCTTCAGGAAGAGCTTCATCCCTTCGCGACGGCAGTTTCTGCACTTCGGCCCAAGATTGCGAGCCATTAGCGAACACCATCCGCGCACGTCGGGCTCTCCGCCTGCGAGGAGCACGTCAGGCCAGGCCGCCTTGCAGCGCGCCAGGGAGTGCGGGACACGGGGGTCGGGGTCGCCATCAAACCCTTCTTCGCTTCTTCGGACGAACGCCGTTGTGCGCCTGCGGGGACACGTCCTTGACTCCGAGGATCTCGAGCCCGGCCGCCTGCAAAGAGCGGATCGCCGTCTCTCGGCCCGAGCCCGGACCCTTCACGAAGACCTCGACCTTCTGGAGACCGTGCTCCATGCCTTTCCGCGCGCACGAGTCGGCCGTGACCTGAGCCGCGAACGGCGTCGACTTCCGCGAACCCTTGAAGCCGGCCGAGCCTGCCGACTCCCAGACGATCACATTGCCCTCCTTGTCGGTCAGGGCAACGATGGTGTTGTTGAACGAGGTCTTGATGTGCGCCTGCCCGATAGCGATGTTCTTGCGGACGCGGCGGCGCGAACGACCCTTGGTCGCCTGACGACGGGGAGGTGCCACTAGCGGGCGCCTTTCGTGATCCGAGCGCTCAGCACGCCGAAGGAGGCCGCACTCATACCTTCGCCTTCTTGCCGCGGCTGACGGTCTTCTTGGGCCCCTTGCGCGTGCGCGCGTTCGTTTTCGTCCGCTGGCCGTTCACCGGCAGGCCGCGACGGTGCCGAATGCCACGATAGGCGCCGATCTCGGAGAGCCGCTTGATCGCCTGCGAGCGCTCGCGCCGTAGATCACCTTCGACCTGGAGGTCCGAGTCGATGTGATTCCGCAAGCGCGTGACCTCCTCGTCGGTCAGATCTCGGATCTTCGTATCGGTCGAGAGCCCAAGCGCCGCACAAACCTGGCGCGCCGTGGACTGACCGATGCCGTAGATGTACGTGAGCCCGATCTCGAGCCGCTTCTGATTCGGAAGATTGACGCCTGCGATTCGTGCCACTAGCAATCACCTAGCCTTGTCGTTGCTTATGACGGGGATTGGTGCAGATGACCATGGTCCGGCCATGCCGCTTGATGACGCGGCAACGCTCGCACATGGGTTTGACGGAGGCTCTGACTTTCATCGGTGTCTGTAGGTGTTGCGGCCCTGGGAGAGATCGTAGGCCGACAGCTCGACCTTGACCTTGTCGCCCGGAAGAATTCGGATTATTTCCTCTTTCTGCGCCAATCCTCCTACAGGAACCGCGCCCTTCAAGGACGCGGCGAGTTCGGACCAAAAACAAGCTACGGCGGCGTGCGCCGTCAGGGGCTTATCGTAGCAAACTCGCTCCAACCAGCCCTTCGGACGCGGTGAGGATGCGCGGGCCCTCTTCGGCGATGGCGACGGTGTGCTCGAAGTGGGCGGAAAGCGATCCGTCCTCGGTTGAGATCGACCATTCGTCGTCGTGCAGGATGATCTCCGGCCCGCCAGCGTTGATCATCGGCTCGATCGCGAACACCATGCCTGCCGCAAGCACGGGACCGCGGCCAGGCTCCCCGAAGTTCGGTATCTGCGGATCCTCGTGCATCGAGCGCCCTACTCCGTGGCCAACCAGGCTCCGAACCACGGAGAACCCATTCTCCTCGGTCACCCGCTGGATCGCGTGCGATATGTCGGAGAGGCGCCGCCCCACGCGGCATTGCTCGATGCCTGCCGTCAGCGCCGATTGGCATGCGTCCAGCAACTGCTGAGCTTCGTCGGAGATGTCTCCGACCGGGAAGGTGTACGCCGAGTCCGCCACGAAGCCCTCGAGAGTCACACCCACGTCCACCGACAGGACATCACCGTCCGCAAGCCTCTGCTGGCCCGGAATGCCGTGCACGATCATGGCGTTCGGCGAGACGCAGATGGAGGCCGGGTAGCCCCTGTAGCCCTTGAACGTCGGTACGCCTCCCAGGGAGCGGATGAACTCCTCCGCGAGCGCGTCCAGCTCGCGGGTCGTGACCTCCGGGCGAACGTAGTCACCGATCAGCGCCAGGGTCTCGACTACGACGCGGCCTGCTTCGGCCATTCGCTCGAGCTCCTGCGCCGACTTGCGGATGATCACGGCTCCGTCCTCCCTGCTCGCGACACCTCTCGACTTTCCCGAGGCCGATCGGCTCCGTCCTCGGGGGAGTCGGAACGACTCGCCGCCTGCTCGAGCGCCAACTGGATCTCGGCGAACACCTCGTTGATGGAACGGCCGGCGTGCACGCCCACGAGAATTCCCTTCGCCCGATAGTGCTCGATTACCTTTTCGGTCTCGGCGCGGAAGAGCGAGAGCCGGTGCCGAACCACATCGGCAGCGTCGTCGACCCGCCCTTCCTCGGTTGCACGCCTCAGCAAGCGCTCTTCCGCCACGCCGTCTGACAGCTGGAACTCCAGCACGATTGCAGGTGAGCGGCCGATCTCGACCAGCATCCGGTCGAGCGCCTCGGCCTGCTCGAGTGTCCGGGGAAATCCATCCAGAAGAAAGCCGCTCGCGGTGTCGTCGAGGCGCAGCCGGCGCCGGATCAACTCGACCATGAAGTCGTCCGGGACGAGGTCGCCGCGATCGTAGATGGGCTTGATCTGCCTACCGAGATCCGTCGCGGCCGCCATCTCTGCGCGCAGCATGTCCCCGGTCGCGATATGCGGAATGCCTGCATCCGCCGCGATTCGTCGGGCCTGCGTTCCCTTCCCGGCCCCGGGAGGACCCACAACGATGATGTCGAGGGGCACGGGGTGCCCGGCTACTTCGGGTGCTCGGCTGAGGAGGTCGTGCCGAGCACCTATTTTAGAAAGCCTTCGTAGGAACGCATCATCATCTGCGACTCCATCTGCCGCATCGTGTCGAGCGCGACACCCACCGCGATAAGGATCGAGGTTCCGCCAAGTGCACCGGCAAGCGCTTGCGAGAACCCGAAAAAGGCGATGAAAAGACTCGGCAATGTCGCCACGAGCGCGAGATAGAGCGAGCCGGGAAGCGTGAGTCGGGTGAGGACGCGATCGAGGTACAACGCCGTCGGGGGGCCTGGACGGATGCCGGGGACGTAGCCGCCGTGCTTGCGCAAGTTGTCGGCCTGGTCGACGGGGTTGAACTGAACGGCCGTATAGAAGTAGGTGAAGATCACGATCAGGAACGCCTGCATCGTCAGATACGGCCAGTCGGTGAACTGAAAGTTCTCGTTCACGAAAGCCTGCGTCGCCGGGAAGTATTGCGCGATCGTGGGAGGGAATGCCATCACGGCTGCGGCGAAGATGACCGGGATCACGCCGGCCATGTTGACTCGTAGCGGCATGTACGTCGTGCCGCCACTCGTCATCCCGCGGCCGACAACCCGCCTTGCGTACTGGATGGGTATGCGACGCTGGCCTTCCTGGATGAAGACGATCGCCGCGATGATCCCCAGCGAGACGATCGGGAAGAAGAGCTTGGCGGTGGCACCGGAGTTGACCAGCGCCTCGATACCGATCGGGATGCCAGTGAGGATAGACGCGAAAATCAGCAGCGAGATGCCGTTGCCCACGCCGCGCTTGGTGATCAGCTCACCCATCCACATGAGGAGGGTTGTCCCGGCGGTCAGTGTCAAGATGATGAGCAACATCCGGCCGGCGTTGGCCTCGAGCAGGCCCTGACGCTGGAAGAGGAAGGCGTAACCGGAGGACTGTGCCGCCGCGAGGGCGACGGTGAGATACCGCGTGTACTGGTTGATCTTGGCCGTGCCCGACTCGCCTTCCTTCTGCAGCTGCTCGAGACGAGGGATCACCACCGTCATGAGCTGCAAGATGATGGAGGCGGTGACGTACGGCATGATGCCGAGGGCGAAGATCGCGAATTGCGACAACGCGCCGCCGGAGAAGAGGTTCAAGAGGCCGAGGATAGTGCCGCTCCGGCCCTCGAAGTACTCCTTGATCGTGTCCGAATCCACGCCGGGCGCGGGCATCCACGAGCCGAGGCGGTAGATCCCCAGGATCAGCGCGGTGAAGAGCACGCGCCGGCGAAGCTCCGGAACACGCCAGGCGTTGCCGAGCCACGAGAACATGCCGTCTTACGCTCCGCGCAAAACGGTTGGCGACAGCTGCTTCACGCCGTCTCTTCCGTTTCGGTCGTGGGCTTCGAGACGCGTTTGCTAGCCGTTCGCGACTTGTCGCGAACGGCCGGCTCGCCTCGGAGGAATGTGACGGTGCCGCCGGCCGCCTCGATCTTCTCGCGCGCGACGGCCGAGAAGGCGTGTGCAGCTACGTTGAGCTTCTTCGTCACCTCACCGACGCCCAGGATCTTGACGTCCACCCTGGTGTTCTTGATCACGCGCGCCGCGACGAGCGTGTCGGGCGTGACGTCGGCGCCCTCCTCGAACCGATCCAGGTCCCGGATGTTCACGGGCACCGTCGAAGTACGGAACGGGCCGATGGGCATGGCGTCCTTCGAGTGGGGGCCGCGCTGCTTCCCCATGCGCATGTACACGGGCATCTGCCCACCCTCGAAACCAGCGCGCATCTTGTGCGAGCCAGCGCGCGACTTCTGCCCCTTGATCCCACGTCCCGAGTAGCGCCCCTTGCCCGAGCCCAACCCACGGCCGATTCGCTTGCGATCGCGGCGCGGTGAGGCAGGCTTCAGGTTGGAGAGATTCAAATCCTCGGGCATGGCTACTAGCTCGGCTCCTCGACCCGCACGAGGTGGCGGACTTTTCTCAGCATACCCGCGAGCGCCGGGCTCTCAGTGTGCTCGGCAGTACGTCCGATCTTGCCGAGACCGAGGGCTCGGAGCGTGCCTCGGTGGCGCTTGCTTTGCCCGATACGGCTGCGCACCTGGGTGATTCGCACTCTGGTCAGGGCCCGTCGCCTCCTTCACGCGGTGTCGCAGTTAGTCCCTCGGCTGCGGTGTGCTCCTCGGTCGCAGTGTCTCCGCCGAGCGGGGCGTCCGCACCTTCGGTAGTCGGCGGCGCGGGGACGGCAGGAGAGTCCATCGCGGGCTCCGCGTGTACCGTCTTGGGCTCTTCCGGCTCCTCCGGCTCCTCCGGCTCCTTGGCAGCCACCCTCGGGAGCGGAAGGACTTCGGAGATGGCCTTGCCGCGCATCCGCGCCACGTCCTCGGGGCGCCGGAGCCGCTGCAGGCCATTGACGGTGGCCTTGGCCATATTGATGGGATTCGTCGTACCGAGGCTCTTGGCAAGGATGTCGCGGATGCCTGCGAGCTCGAGCACCGCGCGCACGCCGCCACCCGCGATGACGCCCGTCCCTTCGCTGGCAGGGCGAAGGAGCACGCGTGCCGCCGAGAAACGTCCGAGGATCTCGTGCGTGATGGTGGTGCCGTGCTTCGGCACCTGGAAAAGGTTCTTCTTCGCATCGTCCACGGCCTTCGAGATGGCGAGCGGGACCTCCCGCGCCTTTCCGTACCCCACTCCGACACGATCGACCTCGTCCCCGATCACGACCAGCGCCGTGAACGAGAAGCGGCGGCCGCCCTTGACGACCTTGGCCACGCGGTTGATCTCGACCACGCGCTCCTTCAGCTCTCTCGAACCAGCGACATCGATCGTCCTCAAAAAATCAGTCCTCCTTCGCGTGCGCCGTCGGCGAGGGCCTTGACGCGTCCATGGAAGAGATAACCCGCGCGGTCGAAGACGACGCGCTCGATGCCCGCCTTCTTTGCGTTCGCCGCGAGCAGCTTACCGACCTCGGCCGCCTGCTCCTTCTTGTTCCCCTTGAAGGACTTCTTCAGGTTCAGCCAGCCGGCCGAAGCGATCGTTTTCGCCTCGAGATCATCCACGAGCTGCGCGGAGATCCCGCGGTTGGAACGGAATACCACGAGGCGGGGCCGTTCGGCCGTTCCCGAGACGCGTCCACGGACGCGGCGGTGTCGGCGCTCGCGCGCCACGCGTGTTGCGAGGGTCGCAGGCATTACGCGCGCTTACCTACCTTCCGCCTCACGAATTCGCCGGCGTAACGGATTCCCTTGCCTTTGTAGGGCTCGGGCGGCCGGACGGAGCGCACTTCTGCCGCAGTCTGTCCCACCTGCTGCTTGTCCACCCCGCGGACCACGATCTGAGTCGGCGCGGGAACCTCGAACGTGATGCCTGCACGGGGCTGCATGACGACCGAGTGCGAATAACCGACGTTGAGCTCGAGCGCCGTTCCCCGCAAGGCAGCGCGATAACCGACGCCCTGAAGCTCGAGGCGCTTCTCGAATCCTTTCGTGACGCCTTCGACCATGTTGGCGATGAGTGTTCGTGTTAGGCCGTGGAGCGCACGATCGTCGCTGCGGTCGGTGGGACGAGTGACCACGATCTCACCGTCGGCCTGCTCGATCAGCATGCGTGCAGGGACGACCTGGACCAACTCCCCGAGCGGCCCGTTCACCATCACGCGCCCAGGGTCGACCGACACCGAAACTCCGGCGGGGACCTCGATCGGTCGTCTACCGATGCGGCTCATGGACCTTCTTCCGCCTCCGGCGGAAGAAGCTCTATCGACTCTCTACACACGCTCTTGGTCATCCTCTTCATAGAGATTTTCGCGGAGCGAAAATGTCACCAGATGAAGCAAACTACCTCTCCGCCCACTCCCCGCTCCTGCGCCATCCGGCTCGTAACGAGTCCCGTCGACGTGGACATGATGGCAGTTCCCATGCCGCCGAGGACGCGCGGCAACCTGTCCTTGCGCGCATAGACCCGACGGCCAGGCTTCGAGATGCGGCGCAGATCCGTGAGTACGCGCTCTCGGTTGCGACCGAACTTGAGCTCGATGACGAGCTCGTCGTAGCTCTCGCCCTTCTCGACGTGGTATCCCTTGATGTAGCCCTCCTCCTTGAGCAGGCGCGCGATCTCTTCCTTCATACGCGAGGTCGGCATCTCGGTCGTGTCGTGCATCGCCTTGTTCGCGTTGCGAATCCGGGTCAGCATGTCGGCAATCGGATCAGTCAGCACGACCTTTTTTCCTCCTTCGGAGGGAAAAGCTCGACCAAAACTTCGATACTAGGCATCAGCAACCTTTCGTCTCTCACTTCTTTAAGAGCTCTTCGTGACTCCGTCACCAAGAGCTCTTGGTCATGCCTGGGATTGCGCCCTGATGGGCCAGCTCGCGCAGACAGATCCGGCACAGCTTGAACTTTCGAAAGACGGCCCGGGGCCGGCCGCACCGGTTGCACCGCGTGTACTGACGCACCTTGAAGCGCTGGGGCCTCGCAGCCTTCGCCACGAGTGACTTCTTTGCCATCTACTCTTCCCTTCTCTCCGTCGCGAACGGAAGACCGAGCCCGCGCAGCAGGGCACGGGCTTCCTCATCGGTTGCGGCGGTCGTAGTGATGGCGACGTCGAGTCCGCGCACAGTCGCGACGTCGTCATAGTTGATCTCCGGAAAGATGATCTGCTCGCGGACGCCGAGCGAGTAGTTGCCGCGCCCGTCGAAGGAGCCGGGGTTGAGGCCGCGGAAGTCGCGGATACGCGGCAGCGCGATCGATACGAGGCGATCGAGGAACTCGTACATACGCACCCCGCGAAGTGTCACCCGCGCTCCGATCGGCATTCCCTCGCGGATCTTGAAGCCGGCGATCGACTTCCGAGCCCGGCGCAGCTGCGCCCGTTGACCCGCGATCGTGGTGAGTTCGGCGATCGCCGCGTCGAGCGCCTTCGCCTCAGTCTTGGCTTCTCCGACACCCATGTTGAGCGTGATCTTCGAGAGCCGTGGTACCTCCATGACCGACTTCACGCCCAGCTCGTCCTTGAGGCGTGGGCGGAGCTCCTGCTCGTACAGGGTCTTCATCCGCGGCGCGTAGCCATTCGTCGTCTTTGCTCGCGCTCGCGGGCTCACTTGTCGATCTCCTGGCCGCAGTCCGCGCGTCGGCAGACGCGCACGCGCTTCTCCTCGCCTTTCGCAGCGCGAATCTCGATCCCGATGCGTGTCGCGCGCTTGCAGGTGGGACAGACGATCATCACGTTCGAGACGGGCAGCGGCGCCGGCTTGTCGATGACCCCGCCCGGAACGATCTGCTGTTGCCCCATCCGGCTCGAATCCCGCAGCGGCCGCGGCCGCATGTGCCGCTTGACTATGTTGAGGTTCTCGACGACGACTCGGTTGTCGCGCGGACGCGCCTCGAGAACGCGGCCCTGCTTCCCGCGGTCCTTCCCGGCCAGAATCTGAACGAGATCGCCTTTGCGAACCTTCATACGACCTTTCCCGCTTCGCGCAAAAGCTCGACCATAAGAAACCCTTTTCCGCAACCCACCTTACGCATCCTTCCTTCTATTAGAGGTTCTCTGAGCCGTGGAAATGCCTGCATTTCCACGGCTCAGAGAACCTCTGGAGCGAGGCTGACGATCTTCATAAAGTTCTTCTCGCGCAACTCGCGGGCAACAGGCCCGAAGATCCGTGTTCCGCGAGGATTTCGCTGGCTGTCGATGAGGACGGCCGCGTTCTCGTCGAAGGCGATCTGACTCCCGTCGTCGCGGCCGAACGGCTTTTTGGTCCTCACCACCACGGCGCGCACGACCTCGCCCTTCTTGACGGCACCCTGGGGCGTGGCGGTCTTGACCGTGCCCACGATGATGTCCCCGACCGCGGCGTAGCGGCGCTTGGACCCCCCCATCACGCGGATGCAGAGCAACTCTCGCGCACCCGTATTGTCGGCGACCCGAAGCCTGGACTCCTGCTGGATCACCGAGCAGCCTCCACGATCTCCGCCAGCCGCCAGTTCTTGAGCTTGGACAGCGGCCGGGTCTCGACGATTCGAACCATGTCTCCCACTTTCGCGCTGTTCTGCT
The DNA here is from genome assembly GCA_013812265.1 of Actinomycetota bacterium. Classification (GTDB taxonomy): domain Bacteria; phylum Actinomycetota; class Thermoleophilia; order Gaiellales; family Gaiellaceae; genus JACCTQ01. Next base: position 5,650 of record JACCTQ010000278.1, on the reverse strand, counting down.
CGTCGTGGGCATGGAACTTGCGCGAGCGGCGGACGACTTTCTTGTAACGGGGGTGGGCCTTCACGGTGTCAACCTTGACGACGATGGTCTTGTCCATCGCGCTCGAGACCACCACTCCGCGACGTTCCTGGCGTCGTCCCCGCTCGTGCTCTGGCTTCGGAAGCCGAATGATCGGGTTTCGCTCCGCCGGCCTCTCCCGCTTGACACGGGGACGTTGACGCCGCTCCGAACGCGGCAGCCGCTTCTTCGACCGGCGAGCTTTCGCCCCGGCCTCGCCGGGCTTCTCGGCAGCACCCGCTTCGGCCTTCGCTGCCGGAGCCCCGGCGGGCCGGACCGCGGTCGTAACCTCCTCGCCAGGCGATTCACCCGTCGAGGCCTGAGCCTCCGGCTCTGCCGCCACCTGAGCCTCCGGCTCTTCGATTGTCGCGTCTTCCGACGCGGTTCGGTCTTCGTCAGCCATTTATCTTCTCTCCAGAGTTGCTTCGCGCTCTTGGCGAATCGTCAGGATGCGGGCGATCTCGCGCTTCGTCAGCTTCAGGCGCGCGGCGTTCTCCAGCGCTCCGGTCGCCGACTGGAAGCGGAGGTTGAGCAGCTCCTGGCGGGTGTCGGCAAGGCGCTTGGCCAGCTCCTCGTCGGTGAGATCGCGTAGTTCTTTAGGTCTCAAAGAGATCCGCCTCCCGTTTCACGAACTTCGTCTTGATCGGCAGCTTCGTTCCGGCGAGCCGAAGGGCCTCGCGCGCAAGCGGCTCCGGGACGCCGGCGAGCTCGAACATCACGCGGCCCGGCTTGACGACCGCGACCCAGTGCTCCGGCGAGCCCTTTCCGGAGCCCATGCGCGTCTCCGCCGGCTTCTGCGTGGTGGGCTTGTCCGGGAAGATGTTGATCCAGACCTTGCCGCCGCGCTTGATCTTCCGGGTCATCGCGATGCGGGCGGCCTCGATCTGACGGTTCGTCACCCATGCCGTCTCGAGCGCCTTCAGCCCGTAATCGCCGAAGTGAACGGTCGTCTGGCCTTTGGCGAAGCCAGCGCGGCGACCGCGCTGGTACTTGCGGAACTTCGTCTTCTTCGGAAGCAGCATCAGCGTGCCGGGTCCCCGGACTGGTCGAGCTTCGTCGGGTCTTCGTGCAGCTTCTTCGTCGTAGTCGTGTCAGGGGCCTCGACAACCGCAGCCGGTGCCGCCTCGACAACGGGCTCGACGACCGGCAGATCGCGCCCCTCGGCCGTGCTCGCAGTCTCATCCGTGCGCGGCCGCTCCACGTTGTCCTGTCCCCGAGCGCGATCGCGCGCTCCCGGCCGTCCACGACCGCGTCCCGGTCCTCCGCCCTCGCCCCGGCGGCGTTGGCGCACCGGACCCAGGCCCTCGCGGTCTCCCGATCGCCCGCGGCCGGCCTCCCTCGAGGCACCGAGCCCTTCGGTCGGGCCGCCTCGACGGCGGGCCTGATCCTGGTCACCCAGGCGAGACTCCTTCTGGGTCATACCTTCGTAGCCCTCCGGCATGATCTCGCCCTTGTTGATCCATACCTTCACGCCGATCCGGCCGAAGGTGGTCTTCGCCTCCACGAAGCCGTAATCGATATCGGCACGGATCGTGTGGAGCGGGACTCGCCCCTCCGAGTAAGCCTCCGACCGGCTCATCTCCGTTCCCCCGAGGCGACCGCCACAGGTGATCTTGATCCCCTGCGCGCCCGAGCGGATCGCGGAGGCGAGCGAGCGCTTCATCGCGCGCCGAAAGCTGACCCTGTTCTGGAGCTGTTCCGCGATCGACTGGGCGACCAGCTTCGCGTCGAGCTCCGGCCGTTTGATCTCGTTGATATTGATGTGAACGTTCTTCTGCGTGATCGAGTGCAGCTCACGGCGGAGAGCATCGACCTCGACGCCCGACTTGCCGATCACGATGCCCGGGCGTGCCGTGTAGATGTCGACGGTGATTCGCTGCTTGTCCTTGCGGATCAAGATGTCGGATAGCCCCGCGTGCGACAGCTTCGCGCTGATGTGCTCGCGGATCTTGATGTCTTCGAGCAGGTAATCGGCAAAATCCTTCTTGCCCGTGTACCAGTTGGATTTCCAGTCGTGGATGACGCCGACGCGCATCCCGCCCGGGTGAACTTTTTGACCCATCAGCGATCACCTTCCACGTAGGTCGTGCTCTCCGGCCGCGAAAAGCAAGCCAGGCTAGGACGCAGGGCGTACATAGGGCGGACGCCATAGACTACGGGCGCGACTGAGGACGACGCATGGCGCCGCTTTGCAGCGCGCCGGTGAGTGCGATATACGGGGTAGGGGGTCGCCATTAAACGGTTGCCTCCTCCTTCTTCTTCTTCCGGCGCGAAGCGCGCTTCGGCTTCTCCTCCGGAGTCGTCGCGGTCGTCTCGGTCTTGTCGCTGCGCGGGGCGCGCTTCTTCTCGACCGCCGGTTCCGCATCGGGCCGGGCAGTCGAGCGAGGCTGCGCCTGCTTGAGCTTTACGGTGATGTGGCAGGTCGGCTTCCTGATCTGGGCAGCGCGCCCGCGCGCCCGTGCGCGAATGCGCTTGATCACGACGCCCTCGTCCACGTACGCCGCGGATACCACGAGCTCGTCACCGAGCATGTTGTGATTGGCCTCGGCGTTTGCGACAGCGGAGCGCAGAACTTTCTCGATCTCCCGGGCCGCCGCACGCTGCGAGAAGGCAAGCACCGTTCGAGCCTCGGGCACGCTCCGCCCCCGGATGTGCTCCGCGACGAGACGCGCCTTCCGCGGCGACATGCGCACCCACTTCGCCACGGCGCGGACCTCGGGCTGGCCGTCGGTTGCAAGAGCGCTCATCGACCCTTCTTCACCTGAGCCTGGCGGTCACCGGCGTGACCGCGGAACATGCGCGTCGGCGCGAACTCGCCGAGCTTGTGGCCGACCATCTGCTCGGAGACGAAGACGGGCACGTGCTTACGGCCGTCGTGAACGGCGATCGTGTGGCCCACCATCTCAGGGAAGATCGTGGAAGCCCTGGACCAGGTCCGGATCATCCGCTTCGAGCCCGAAGCGTTCATCTGCTCGATTCGGCCCATCAGCCGCTCCTCGACGAACGGCCCTTTCTTGGACGATCTACTCACGCCTCCAGAACCTCCTTTGAGTGCACCCGAGCGAAGCGAAGGGTCAACACAAACCCGGGGGAAATGCGCAGCATTTTTTCCGGCTTGAACATTTTCAACGTTTATCCTTGCCGCGGCGCCGCGCCCGAACGATCAACTTGTCGGATTCCTTGTGCTTGCGGCGGGTGCGCTTGCCGAGTGTCGGAACGCCCCATGGCGTGACCGGATGGCGACCGCCCTTCGACTTCCCCTCGCCGCCACCGTGCGGGTGGTCGACGGGGTTCATGGCCGAGCCGCGGACGGACGGGCGCTTGCCCAACCAGCGGCTTCGACCCGCCTTGCCGATCGAGATGTTCTCGTGATCCACGTTCCCGACCTGCCCGATGGTGGCGCGACACGTGAGCAGGACGCGGCGCATCTCGCCCGAAGGGAGCCGGAGCACGCCGAACCCTTCGTCCTTCGCGACCAGTTGAACGCCGGACCCTGCGCTACGCGCCATCTGACCACCACGGCCGGGCCTCAACTCGACGTTGTGCACGAGCGTGCCCGTCGGGATGTGCGACAGCGGGAGAGCGTTACCCGGCTTGATGTCGGCCTCGGGTCCTGACTCGACGCGGGCCCCGACCCCCAGGCGAGCCGGAGCGAGGATATAGGACTTCGCACCGTCGGCGTAGTGCAGCAGCGCAATGCGCGCCGACCGGTTGGGGTCGTACTCGATCGCGGCCACCGTGGCCGGAACGCCATCCTTCCTCCGCTTGAAGTCGATTACGCGGTAGCGGCGCTTGTGCCCGCCACCCTGGTGCCTCCGCGTTATACGCCCGTACTTGTTCCTGCCCCCGCTCTTCTTGAGCGGAGCGGTTAGGCTCTTCTCCGGCTCGGACTTCGTGATTTCCTCGAAGCTCGAGACCGTCATGAACCGGCGTCCGGGCGAAGTAGGCTTGAATTTTCTAAGTGCCACTAAACGGACCTCCTGAAATCACCCGAGCGAAGCGAAGGGTCAAACCAGCCAGCCCAAAAATGCGGAGCATTTTTGGGCTTTGTCATACCTGCGCTCCTGGGAATATCTCGATCGTTTCCCCTTCGCGGATGCTGACGATCGCCTTCTTCCAACCCCGCTTCATCCCGCGGTGGAGGCCCCGGCGCTTCGGCTTCGACCGGACCTGAACGATGTTCACGTTCTCGACGTGAACATCGAACATCTCCTCGACCGCCTGGCGGATGTGCGTCTTATGGGCGCTCGGGTGCACGCGGAACGAGTACTTGCGGCTCTCGATCATGGCGTAGCTCTTCTCCGAAACGACCGGAGCGATCAAGACGTTCGTGACCTCGAGGGTCATGTCGCCCTCCGCTGTACGAGCTCCAGGGCGGCCTGGCTGACGAGCAGCGAGCGCGCCCACGCAAGCGTCGCCACCTCCAGCTCGGACGGCACGGTCACGAGTACGCGCTCGAGATTGCGAAAGGACTTGATGAGCGCCTCTTCTTCCTCGTTTGCAACGAGAACGAGGGGAAGCTCTTTGCCCCAGGCTACGAGCAGCGCGGCAGCGGCCTTCGTGGAGGGCTCGGCGAACGCAGAGCCGTCGACGACGCCCAATGAGCCCGCGCCGGCGTGACTGGACAACGTCCCTCGGAGTGCGGAGCGGTGAGCTTTACGATTGACCTTCACGTCGAAACTGCGCGGCTGGGGTGGGAACGCAACGCCACCGCCCGTGAACTGCGGCGCCCGGATGGTGCCCGCGCGAGCGCGGCCGGTTCCCTTTTGCCGCCAGGGCTTGCCACGGCCGCCCGACACGAGCCCGCGGCTCTTGGCACTGCGTGTGCCGGCACGGCGCGCGTTCAGGTCGGCGCGGACGGCCTCGTGGACGAGGTGGGGCTTGATCTCCGCGCCGAAGACCGATTCCTCGAGGGTTACGTCGCTCGACCGCTTTCCGGTGCTGTCGAGAAGCGGTGCCTTCGGGGCGGCCATCAGCGGCTCTCCTCCCTGACTTCCACGATGCCGTTCTTCGGCCCGGGGACAGCGCCCTTCACGAGCAGCAGATTCCGCTCGGGGTCGACCGAATGGATCGAGAGCCCCACCTGGGTCGCTCGCTTGCCGCCGAGGCGGCCGGCCATCTTCATGCCCTTGAAGACCCGGGAAGGAGTCGCCGAGGCGCCGATGGAACCGGGCTTCCGGACGTTGTGCGAGCCGTGGGAGGCCGGGCCACGGTGGAACCGGTGCCGCTTGATCGTGCCCGCGAAGCCCTTGCCGATTCCGATGCCAGCCACCTTGACCTTCTCGCCCGGCTCGAAGCTCTCCACCGTCACCGTCTCACCCACGAGCAACTCGCTTGCGCCTCGGAACTCCACGAGATGCCGGTGCGCACTCGTCTCGGCCTTCTTCAGGTGCCCGAGCTCGCCCCTGGAAAGCTTTCGCTCGGCAACCGGCTCGAAGGCAAGCTGAACCGCCTCGTACCCGTCGGTCGCGGCGCTCTTCACCTGGACCACGGGACATGGACCTGCCTCGATCACGGTCACGGGCGTCACGACACCGGTCTCCTGATCGAAGAGGGACGTCATGCCAAGCTTTCGGCCGACAATCCCCTTCAT
>JACCTQ010000272.1 GCA_013812265.1 Actinomycetota bacterium | reverse complement strand
ACGTCATCGGCCTGGCGCGGTCGCCGCTCGACTTCGAGCAGCTCGCCGGCCTTCCCGACGAGGACGTGAAGGCTCGTATCTCCGCGATTCGCGGGCTCGGGGAATGGACGGCCGACTGGTTCCTCGCGCGGCACCTGGCTCGGCCGCGCGCCTGGCCGGCCGGTGACCTAGGTCTGCGCAAGGCGGTCTCGGCCTTCTATCTTGGCGGCCGACCAGTCTCGACCGAGGAGGTTCGCGCCATGGCCGCGCGCTTCGAGCCGTTCCAGAACCTGACCGCCCACTACCTCTTGACGGGGCACCGCCGGGTGGGAGCGCCGTGACCTGCGTCTTGTGCGAGATCGCGGCGGGGACGTCACCCGCGAGCATCGTGTACCGAGACGACACAATCCTCGCCGTGATGGACATCCAACCGGTGAACCCCGGTCACGTGCTCGTCTTGCCCCTTCGGCACGTGGAGTCCATCGTCGACCTCGATCGGGAGACAGCCCGCAGAGCCTGGGAGACCGCGCTCAAAGCTCAAAGGGCCCTGAAGGCGTCAGCACTGCGCACCGACGGTGTCAATCTGCTCGTCGCCGACGGCGAAGCAGCCGGCCAGGAAGTGTTGCACGCGCACCTGCACGTCTTCCCACGCAACTCGGGTGACTCGTTTCGCCTCGAGTACGACTGGTCGACCCAGCCTCCGCGCGCGGAGCTCGACGCGGCAGCCGAGCAGATCCGGAGTGTGTGGGCGTGAGCGTGCGGCGGGCGATCGAGTCCGACCGGGACGTCCTCCGACGGTTGTGGGAGGAGTTCTCGGCCGGCGGGCCGCCGCCGCCGTGGGTGGAAGACGCCGCCCGGAAGGCCTGGCGTGACATCGACGACAGCGTCGACCAGGGGCTGGCCTTCCTGTTCGAGAACGGCGGTCAGGCGGTCGGCTTCGCCTTCGGGCTCGAGCGGAGCCGTCGGGTCGTGGAGCTCACCGATGTCTACGTGCGCCCGGAGGTCCGCAAGACCGGGGTTGCCACGGCGCTCATCCGAGCCTTCGTGGCAGCGGCGCGGGACCACGGGGCCGACGTGATGACCGTCACCACGGGCGTCCGGAACGAGGCGGCTCGAGCGCTCTACGAGGGCATCGGGTTCCGGGCGGAATCGCTCAACCTCGTGGCCAAGATCGAGGCCCTCGAGCGCGGCCTCGAGCGAATGGAAGGGCCCCGTTCGCATGGCTCGATCCACGTGCAGACCGACGACCTATCCGCCGTGGAGCGGGGCGTCCGGGAATTCGTGCCACGGCTGCCCGGCCGATCTCGAGGGAGTGTGATCGTACCCCCGCGAAACGGCTGGACGTCGGTGTACGACGAATTGTGCGATCGCGAGCCCGAGATGCGCCGCCGGCTCGCGCGGGAGCTCTCCTCTCGTATGGGCGCCGTCGTGTTCGCGCTGGGAATCGAGGAGGGCGTGCTCGTGCGCTATCTCCTCTTCGACCGCGGCCAGGTCGTGGACGAGTATCTCTCGGTGCCCGAGCACCGGGGGCCACTTCCGCCCGGAGACGTGATCGGCCTGGCGGCCAACGCACGCGTGCTGGCGCGTCTGACGGGCGCCGATCCGGGACGCATCCGCGAGGCCGCGCCGACCGCGAGGTCACCCTCCGAGCTGCCGCCGGCGGCCGATCTCGTCGCCGGACTGGCCGACGCGATCGGCCTCGAAGGCGGAAGGCACGGCTACGAAGCGGCACTAGAGCGCCCGAACGCTGTAAAGATCTCGAGGCTTTGAAGTTGCGCGGACTGCTCGAACGGTTTCTTGCCGCATGGAGATGACGGCCGACCAGGTGGCCGCGCGCCTCGACGACCCGACACTCGTCATCCTCGACGTCCGCACCCCCGGCGAGTATGCGGGCGCGGCGGGCTACCCCTGCGATCCTCGGCAGGGTCACATCCCGGGCGCCGTCCACGTGGCGGTCGACGAGCTCCTCGGGCGATCGCCGGACGAGGTCCGGGCCGCGACGGGGATCGCGGAGGGAACGGAGGTCGTGACTTATTGCCATTCCGGCCAGCGCTCGGCTATGGCTGCCGAGGCCTTACGAGCGGCGGGTTACTCGGTGTGGAACTACCCCGGCTCGTGGCACGAGTGGTCCCGGCGCACCGACCTGTCGGCCGAGGTGTGAGCCGGGGCCGGCGAAGTTTGTGGCTCTGAGCCACAAGCTACAGCTCGACCTCACGCTGCGGCTGTCACCCGTTGCGCCACGTCGAGGAAGTTGCCGCAGAGCGCCTGGCCTAGCGCGTTCCACTCGCTGATCCGCTCCTCTGTCTCGGCGAGCAGCGCATCAGGGCTCATGGGCACGTCGCGGTCCTCCTCGCTGGCCCAATCGGCGATTTGCGCCTGGGTGACCTCGGCGTGGAACTGGATACCCCACGCTCGCTCACCCAGGCGAAACGCCTGCGTACAGACGGCGCTTCGCGCCAGCTCCACCGCGCCCACGGGGACGTCGTAGGTGTAGTAATGCCACTGGAAGGCTCGAAAGCGAACGGGAAGGCGTCCCAGCACCGGATCGTCCTGCGCCTCGCCCGTCAGCTCCACCGGGAACCAGCCGATCTCGGGCTGCAACGCAGGGTACACGCCCCCGTGCGCCGCCTTGGCGATGAGCTGGGCGCCGAGGCAGACGCCCAGCACCGGTATCCGAAGCTCGAGCAGGCGTTGGAGAAGAAAGTTCTCCTCCCTCAGCCAGGGATGCTGGTCGTCCTGGTCGGCGTGCATCGCGCCGCCGAAGACGAGCACGGAACCGTAGTCGTGGAGCGGGCGGGGAAGCGGCATGTTCCAGGCGAGGCTCCACTCCTCGAGCCGGTGCCCACGCTCCGCGAGCACGCTGCCGAAAGTTCCAGCCCGGACCTTGTCGCCGTGAATGACGGCCAGGACGTCCACGGCTATGCCCGCGCTAACGCCCCCGTTTCGCCTTCTTGACCCGAACGGTCACGGTCTTGCTCTGCACGGTCGTGGCAAAGCCGGCCGTCACGCTCGCGCAGCGGGCGACCAGGGTCGCGGTGAGCGGGATCGCGGGACTGCATCCGCCGGAGGTGACGTCGAGCGGCGCCACGCTCGCCCGGGCGCGAAACGACGTGGTC
>JACCTQ010000261.1 GCA_013812265.1 Actinomycetota bacterium | reverse complement strand
TCTCGTCGATGCGGTTCAGGAACTCCGGTCGGAAGACGTCCCGCATCGCTTCGGCGGAGCGGACATTGGAGGTCATGATCACGACCGTGTTGCGGAAGTCGACCGTGCGGCCGTGGCCGTCGGTCAGGCGCCCGTCGTCCAGGATCTGGAGCAGGATGTCGAAGACCTCCATGTGCGCCTTCTCGATCTCGTCGAGAAGCAGCACCGAGTAGGGGCGACGGCGCACGGCCTCGGTGAGCTGACCGCCCTCGTCGTAGCCCACGTAGCCCGGCGGAGCGCCGATGAGACGTGCCACCGTGTGGCGCTCCTGATACTCCGACATGTCCAGGCGAACCATGGCCCGCTCGTCGTCGAACATGAACTCCGCCAGGGCGCGCCCGAGCTCGGTCTTACCGACACCGGTCGGTCCCAGGAAGACGAAGGAGCCAATCGGGCGGTTCGGGTCCTGAAGGCCGGAGCGAGCCCGGCGGAGCGCGTTCGCGACGGCAGACACCGCTTCGTCCTGGCCGACGAGACGCTCGTGCAGGCGCTCCTCCATGTGGATGAGCTTCTCGGTCTCGCCCTCGAGCAGCCGTGACACCGGCACGCCGGTCCAGCGCGAGACCACCGCGGCCACGTCGTCCTCGTCGACTTCCTCCTTCACCATCGGCTCCTCTATCGGCGCTCCGTCGCGCTCGGCGAGCTCCTGCTCGAGCGCGGGCAACTCGCCGTAGCGAATCTCGGCCACTCGCTGCAGCTCGCCGGTTCGCTCGGCTCGCTCTGCCTCCATGCGCAGCTCGTCGATCCGGCGCTTGATCTCGCCGACACGCTGCAACGCCTCCTTCTCGCGCGCCCAGCGCGCCGCCAGCTCGTCGCGCCTCGACTTCGCCTCGGCGAGGTCCCGCTCGACCGGCTCGCGCACCTCCGGCAGCTCCTTCACCATCGCCGCCAGCTCGATCTCCAGCTGGCGAACGCGCCGGTCCGCCTCGTCGAGCTCGACGGGCGACGAGTCGATCTCCATGCGCAGCCGGGAAGCCGCCTCGTCCATCAGGTCAATCGCCTTGTCGGGTAGGAAGCGGTCGGAGATGTAGCGGTCGGACAAGACGGCGGCAGCGACGAGAGCGGCGTCACGAATGGCGACGCCGTGGTGCGCTTCGTAGCGCTCCTTGAGGCCACGCAGGATCCCGATCGTGTCCGAGACCGACGGCTCGCCCAGAAAGATGGGCTGGAACCTCCGCTCGAGCGCCGCATCCTTCTCGATGTGCTTTCTGTACTCGTCCAGTGTGGTCGCGCCGACCGCGCGCAGCTCGCCGCGCGCGAGCATCGGCTTCAGCATGTTCGCGGCGTCCACGGCCCCTTCGGCCGCGCCGGCGCCCACGATCGTGTGCAGCTCGTCGATGAAGAGGACGATCTGGCCCTCGGCGTTCTTGATCTCGTTGAGCACGGCCTTCAGCCGCTCCTCGAACTCGCCGCGGTACTTCGATCCGGCGAGGAGCGCGCCGATGTCGAGCGCCCACACGCGCTTGCCCTTCAGGCCCTCGGGCACGTCGCCCGCCATGATGCGCTGCGCGAGCCCCTCGGCGACCGCCGTCTTCCCCACCCCCGGCTCGCCGATCAGGACGGGGTTGTTCTTCGTGCGCCGCGAGAGCACCTGGATGACGCGTCGGATCTCCTCGTCCCGGCCGATCACCGGGTCGAGCTTCCCCTGCTCCGCCAGCGCGGTGAGGTCGCGGCCGAACTTCTCGAGCGCCTGGTAGGTCTCCTCGGGGTCCTGAGAGGTCACGCGCTGGCCGCCCCGAACGTCCTTGAGCGCAGCAAGAAGCCTGCTGCGCTCTAGAACGTCAAGAGCAAGAAGCAGGTGCTCGGTCGACACGTAGTCGTCCTCGAGCTTGCGGGCCTCGTCGGAGGCCCTGTCGAGGACCCTTCGGAACGCGTTCGAGATCTGCGGCTGCAGGTTCTGCGCGCTCTGGACGGAGGGCCGGCGCCGAAGCTCGGCCTCGGCGCGGGCGCGCAGGTCGGCGGGCGCCGACCCGGCGCGCTCGGCCAGCGCCTGGGGCAGTTCCTGGTCGAGCAACGAGAGCAGGAGGTGCTCCGGAACGATCTCCGGATTACCGTTGCGCCGCGCAAGCTCCTGCGCGCCGGCGACGGCTTCCTGCGATTTCAGCGTGAGCTTGTTGAAGTCCATGGTTCGAGACAGGTCAGCGCGCGCTCGTAGCCCACGCTCGCTGGACAAGTAGCTGGTCGTCATGCCGCTCGTACGGCACGAGGTCGCGGCGGTACTGACGGTGGACGTCTCGGATCTCCTCGCGCAGCTGACGCTCCAGGCGCTCCATCCGCGCCTGCATCCGCTGCAGCTGATCCTCCAGGCGAAGCACGTGCTCGACGCCGGCGAGGTTCAGCCCCAGCTCGGTCGTCAGCCGCTGGATGAGACGTAACCGTTCGAGATCCCGCTCGGAGTACAGGCGCGTGTTACCGGCCGTCCGACCCGGGCGCACGAGGCCCTTCTGCTCGTAGATGCGGAGGGTCTGCGGATGCACGCCGACGAGATCGGCGGCGACGCTGATCATGTAACGCGGCCTGTCGTCCATATCAGCGCTCCCCTTCCTCGGATCGGGCGCGCGGCTGGGGAGGCTTGGCGGTGACGTGGATAACGAAGAACAGGCCCGCGACGACAAGTGCAGCCACTTGGTTGCCGCGCAGTATCAGCACGAGCGACGCTCCCAGAAGCGCAGGTGAAAGCCTTCCGACCCACCGGGGCAGCGTCGGGATGCGGCTTCCGCGTTTCTGCTCGTCATCATCGCGAAGCTCCCTCTCGTCCGTCATGCGAACAGGCGCTCCCGCGGGTTCTCGCGCGAGACTTTCTGCAGCTGCTCGAGCGCCTCGCGCTCGGCCTTGGTGAGCTTCTGTGGGACGGTCAGGCGCACGCGCGCGAGCAGGTCACCGCGCCCAGCGCCGTTCAGGCGGGGCGCGCCACGCCCTGCCACGCGCAGCAGCTTTCCATCCTGCGACCCGGGCGCAACCTTCAGTGAGATCGGCCCGTCCGGTGTCGGCACGTCAACCGTCGCCCCGAGGGCGGCCTCGGCGTAGGTCACTGGCACGTCGATCACGAGATCCGAGCCACGCCGCTCGTACAGGGGCGAGCGAGCGACGCGCGTGACGACGTGGAGATCACCCGCAGGGCCGCCGCCCAGCCCGGTCTCGCCTTTGCCCTTGAGCTTGATGCGCGTCCCGTCACGGACCCCGGCGGGGATCTTCACGGTATAGCGCTTCGTCCGCCGCTCACGGCCCAGCCCTAGGCACTTCGGGCATGGATCCTCGATCACGGTCCCGTTTCCCCGGCAGCGCGGGCACGGCTGCGACAGCGCGAAGAGACCCTGGTTCTCCGACTTGACGCCGCGCCCCTTGCACTCCGGGCACATGGCGGGAGCGGTGCCGGGCTTTGCTCCGGAGCCATTGCATTCGCGACAAGCGGTCTCGACCTCGACCGGAATGCGCGTCTCGATACCGCGCAGCGAGTCTTCGAAGGACAAGTTGACCTGCACCTCGAGATCCGCGCCGCGCTGTCCGCGCGTGTCGCGACCAGCCCGCCCCCGGTTGAACAGTCCGCCGAACAGGTCGCCCAGGTCGCCGAGATCTCCAACGTTGAAGTTGCCGCCGACGTTGAAATCGCCCGGGTTCCCGCCGCGACGACCGTTCGTCGATCCGAACGTGTCGTACTGCTTGCGTTTTTCCGGCTCGGAGAGCACGTCGTAGGCGTTCTGAACCTCCTTGAAGCGCTCCTCGGCCGACGCGTCCCCCGGGTTTCGGTCCGGGTGGTACTGCCGCGCAAGCTTGCGGTAGGCCTTCTTGAGCTCGTCGGCCGACGCGTTTTTCGGAACCCCGAGCGTCTCGTAGAGGTTCGCAGGCATTCAGTGCTCCTACGAGCCTTCGTCCCCGGGACCGGCCTGGCCGGATCCACTCTCTTGGACTGGCGGCGCGATCGGTGCCGCAACCACGACCCGCGCCGGTCGCAGCACGCGGTCACCGAGGCGGTACCCCTTTTGGATCACCTGGACGACCGACCCCTCTTCGGCCTCGGACGGTTGTGAGAGCAGCGCCTCGTGGACGTGCGGGTCGAACCGTCCGGCAGTATCGACCTCCACGAGCCCCTCAGCGGACAGCGCTGAAGCGAACTCGCGGTGAACGAGCTGAACACCCTCCTCGAGGGTCGCCTCCTCGTGCTTGCTCGCGGCGTCGAGCGCCCGCTCGAGATCGTCCAGAACCGGGAGCAGCTCCTTGACGAGCCGCTCGTGGGCGCGTGCGACCAGGGCCTGCTGGTCGCGCACCGCTCGCTTGCGGTAATTGTCGAAGTCAGCCGCGACGCGCTGCAGATTGCCGAGGAGCTCATCCCGCTCGGTCTCCAGGGCGAGCAACCGAGCCTGCAGGTCATCCGCAGGCTCGGCTTCCATGCCCTCGGGGATCGTTGGGGAACCTTCGAGCTCCCCGACAACCTCGCTCTCGCGGACACGCGCCTTCTCGCCGACGACCTTTGCTTCGTCGGTCACCGCTGTGCCGCCTCCTCGTCGATCACCTCGTAGTCGGCCTCCTCGACGACCTCGTCGTCGGAAGCCGCCGCACCGTTGCCGTCTCCCGCCCCCTGTGACCCCTGGGCCTGAGCCGTCGCCTGCGCATAGATCGCCTCGGCGAGCTTCTGCGAGGCCTCCTGGAGCGCCTCGGTCTTGGCTCGGATGTCGTTCACGTCCGAACCCTCCACCGCCTGCTTCAGCTCCATGACCCGACCTTCGATCGTCGAGGCATCGGACTCGGGCAGCTTGTCGCGGTGATCCTTGAGGCTCCGCTCGGTCTGATAGGCGAGGCTCTCGCCCTGGTTCCTGGCATCCGCGAGCTCACGCAGCCGGCGGGCCTCGTCAGCGTGCGACTCCGCGTCGCTGATCATCTGCTCGACCTCTTCCTGCTTCAGGCCCGAGCCACCCTCGATGCGGATCTGCTGCTCGTTGCCCGTGCCGAGATCCTTGGCCGAGACGTTGATGATGCCGTTCGCGTCGATGTCGAACGAGACCTCGACCTGCGGCATCCCCCGCGGGGCCGGCGGGATGCCGACCAGCTGAAACTTGCCGAGCGTCTTGTTGAACGCGGCCATCTCCGACTCCCCCTGGAGCACGTGCACTTCCACCGAGGGCTGGTTGTCCTCGGCAGTGGTGAAGGTCTCGGACTTCTTCGTGGGGATGGTTGTGTTTCGCTCGATGAGGCGCGTGAACACACCGCCCTTCGTCTCAATGCCGAGCGAGAGCGGAGTCACGTCGAGCAGCAGGATGTCCTTCACCTCGCCCTTGAGCACACCGGCCTGGATGGCGGCGCCCACGGCGACGACCTCGTCTGGGTTGACGCCCTTGTGAGCCTCCTTGCCGATCAGCTCCTTGACCTTCTCGCCCACCGCGGGCATGCGGGTCATGCCGCCGACCAGGACGACGTGGTCGATCTTGGACGCGTCGAGACCCGCGTCCGCCAGCACCTGCTTCGTGGGGCCGACGGTGCGGTCGAGCAGCTCCGCGGTCAGCTCGTCCAGCTTCGCGCGCGTGAGCTGAAGATCGAGGTGCTTCGGGCCTTCCTGCGTGGCGGTGATGAACGGCAGGTTGATCTGGGTCGTCATCGTGGACGACAGCTCGATCTTGGCCTTCTCGGCCGCCTCGTAGAGACGCTGGAGCGCCATCTTGTCCTGCGAGAGGTCGATGCCTTGATCGCGCTTGAACTCGGCCACCATCCAGTCGACGATGGCCTTGTCGAAGTTGTCGCCGCCGAGGTGGTTGTCGCCGTTCGTCGCCTTCACCTCGAAGACGCCCTCGCCGAGCTCGAGCACCGACACGTCGAACGTGCCACCCCCGAGATCGAAGACGAGGATCGTCTGGTCGGCTTCCTTCTCGAGGCCGTAGGCGAGCGACGCCGCCGTCGGCTCGTTGATGATGCGCAGGACATTGAGGCCGGCGATCTTCCCGGCGTCCTTCGTCGCTTCCCGCTGGGCGTTGTTGAAGTAAGCCGGGACGGTGACGACCGCGTCGGTCACGGTCTCGCCGAGATAAGCCTCCGCATCGGCCTTCAGCTTCTGCAGGATCATCGCCGAGATCTCCGGGGGCGCGTACTCCTTGCCGCCCGCCTTGACGCGCGCATCGCCGTTCGGGCCCTGGACGACCTCGTACGGGATGATCTTCATCTCCTCCGTGACCTCACCGAACTTCCGTCCCATGAAGCGCTTGATCGAGGAGATCGTGTTCTGCGGGTTCGTAACCTGCTGCCGACGAGCCGGAGCGCCGACGAGCCGCTGACCGTCCTTCGTGAACGCGACGACCGACGGAGTCGTCCGGCCCCCCTCCGCGTTGGGGATGACCGTCGGCTCGCCGCCCTCGATCACGCCGACGCACGAATTCGTCGTGCCAAGGTCGATTCCGATTGTTTTCGCCATCTTCTTGTACCCCTCCAGTGATTTAGAACTGGATCAAGGATAAAATCTAAGCGTCAGTTTGTCAAGGCACTTGCGGCCATGATCTGACGCCCCGTGGCTGACCCCCGCATCGAGCAGTACGCCCGCCTCCTTGTCGAGCGCTGTGTGAACGTCCAGCCCGGCTGGCAGGTTCGGCACGGGGGAACCCATGGTTCCCCCGTGGGCCCCCTCCTTCGCCGCAGTGACTCCATCACGCGCCGTAAGGCTCCCGCCGGGCAGAGCCCGGCTCCGCCGGCGAGACCTGAGCTTTCCCCCGCTTCTGAAAGAAGGCCAACGGGTGGCTGACCCTCGAATCGAGCAATATGCCCGTTTGCTGGTGGAGCGGTGCGTCGACGTGCAGCCCGGCTGGCAGGTGCTCGTCCGCTCTCAGCCTGCGGCGCGCCCCCTCGTCGAGGAGGTAACGCGGCAGATCGCTCGGAGAGGGGCGTATGCGCTGACGCGGCTGTCGTTCAACAGTGTCGGCGTCGATCCCGTCTGGGCGAAGGAAGCACCAGAAGACCTGCTGCGGCAGCTGGCGCCCATCGAGGTATACGCCGTCGAGAACGCGGATTGCCTCATGTCCATCGTGGCTCCCGAGAACACACGCGACGGCTCAGATGTGCCGGCCGAGCGCCTCGGCCTGGTCCGGCAGGCCGTCCGCCCTCACAGCAGAGCGTTCTCGAGCGGGGAGAAACCCTGGGTCGGTTGCCAGTACCCGACGAATGCGCTCGCCCAGGACGCTGGGATGACGTTCGGCGAGTACGAGGAGTTCCTCTACGGCGCGGTTCTCATCGACTGGGACGAGGAGGAGCGCAAGATGCGCAAGGTCGCCGATCGCTTCGATGGTGCAACGGAGGTCCGCATCGAAGGCGAGGGAACCGACATCTCGTTCAGCCTGGCCGGGAGAAACGGGCTGGTCAGCGGCGCCGGCGCCAACATGCCGAGCGGCGAGGTCTTCTACAGCCCGGTCGAGGAATCCGTGCAGGGTGTCGTCTCCTTCACGGAGTACCCGGCCTGCTACGCCGGCCACCAGGTCGGCGGCGTGCGACTGCGGTTCGAGGGCGGCCGCGTTGTCGAGGCATCAGCCGAGTCGGACGAGGATTTCCTCCTGAAGACGCTCGACACCGACGAGGGCGCCCGCGGCCTCGGCGAGTTCGGCATCGGCTGCAATCCCGGTATCCAGCGCCATACCCGCAACACCCTCTTCGACGAGAAGATCTACGGGACGATCCACTTCGCGGTGGGAAACGGATGGGAGTTCCTCGGCGGCAAGAACGTGAGCGCAGTTCACTGGGACATGGTCAAGGACCTTCGCCGCGGGGGCCGGATTCTCTGCGACGGCGAGCCCGTGCAAGAAGACGGCCGCTGGCTCTTCCCGACCGCCTGATCGTCATACGCTAGGCCGGTCCGTCGGCAGCAGCGAGTACACGACGCAGTCGTGGCGCTCGTCGTAAAGGCGCCGTGAGGCTCGCTCGATGCCCTCGTTCGTGAAGCCAGCACGTTCCGCGACGCGCCGGGACGCGACGTTGTCCGGGTGGGTCCGGAGCTCGAGGCGCTCTACGCCAACCTCCCGGAAAGCCCAATCCGCAACGAGCCGCACTGTGCGAGTCGCCACGCCCTTCCCGCGTGCGTGGGGAAGCAAATCGTAGCCCACCTCTGCGATGTCGTGACGATAGAAGCGGACGCTGATCGTGCCGAGTAGGCGCCCCGAGTGGCTGTCGTAAATCGAGAAGTGGGCCATTCGCCCGCTTCTCCAGCCGTCCTCGCTGGGCAGCACCAGATCCGTCCGTAGGACGTCCTCGGTGACAGGGTCGGCGTGGATCGTGAGCCACCGCCGCATCTCTTCGTCGGGTGGGGACTCGAGCAGCTGAGCGAGGTCTGCCTCACCTAGCGGGCGAAGCTCGAGTCCGTCCACCCGAAGGTCTGGCACGGACAGCCGAACCGCATGTAGCGCCGTCATCGGCGGCGATCCTATGCGACGGGCTCGGTACCCTCCTCCCCCTCGTGCGGAGAGTCTTCCGTCTCTCCCCAGCTTGGCTCCGCCGACGACGCGCCCGCCGGGCGATCCTCGCCCTCACTCATCCGCTGCTGGGTCAGGTTCTCACCGGACTCGGGGTCGACGAGATCCTCGTTGCCCTCGCTCTCCCGAGTCATCAAATCCGATCTTTGAGATCGTCGGCCTTGTCCTTCACGTCGTCCGTGGCGTCGCCGGCATCGTCCTTGACGCTGCCCCACTCGCCCTGGACCTTGCCTTCGGTCTCGAGACCCTCGTCGTCGGTGACCTTGCCGGCTGTCTCCTTGGCCTTGCCCTCGACTTCGTCCCAATCTGCCATTTCGTCCTCCTCGGTGGTTGTCATCCGAGTCATTCCCCGCAGGCGGTGAGCCAAACGCGAGCTAGTCTTGTGCAATGCGCTCAGGCCAGAGAGACGAACCGCCGGCGGAGCCGGGCTCTGCCCGAGCGCAGCCGGGAAACGTCGGCAAGAGGAGGGGGCTAACGGGGGCACCAGGGGTTCCCCCATTGATTGATGGGTGGGGGCGTGAGATCAAGAGCCTGAGAGTCTCCGTCACCGACAAGTGCAATTTCCGCTGCCGCTACTGCATGCCTGCAGAGGGCCTGGAATGGCTCGGCCGGGACGAGATCCTGAGCTTCGAAGAGATCGCACGGCTCGTACGCGTGATGGCTGCCATGGGGGTGAGCGAGGTACGGCTCACGGGCGGCGAGCCGCTGGTCCGGCGGCAGCTTCCCGAGCTCGTTCGTACCCTGGCGCCGATCCACGGTGTCGAGGATCTCTCTCTCACGACGAATGGCGTTCTGCTCGATCGGTTTGCGGGGCCACTCGTCGAGGCCGGCCTCCGGCGGTTGAACGTCTCGCTGGACTCGCTTTCGCACGTCCGCTTCGCCGAGATCACCCGCCGAGATGCTCTCGACCGTGTTCTCGCCGGCCTCGAGGAGGCGGAACGCCACCCGGAGCTGCGACCGATCAAGATCAACTGCGTCGCCATGCGGGGCTTCACGGAGACCGAGGTGCCGGCACTTGCAGAGCTCGCGCGCCGCAAGCCGTACGTCGTCCGGTTCATCGAGTTCATGCCGCTCGACGCCGACGAGTCCTGGCGGGGTGACGAGGTCCTCACGGGGGGCGAGGTCCGCCGGATCATCGAGAGCCGCTGGCCGCTCGAGGAGATTCCCGCCAAGCCGTCATCCACAGCCCAGCGTTTCCGCTTCGTCGACGGTGCCGGGGAGATCGGTTTCGTGAACCCCGTCTCGGAGCCGTTCTGCTCGTCCTGCGATCGGATTCGCCTGACGGCCGACGGACAGCTCCGCACGTGCCTGTTCTCACGGCGTGAGTGGGATCTGAAGCGACCGCTCAAGGATGGCTCGTCCGACAGCGACCTCGCCGACCTGATCCGCTTCGCCGTCCGGCACAAGGAGCTCAAGCACCGGATCAACGAGCCGGGTTTCGTCCGGGCGAGCCGCTCGATGTCGCAGATCGGGGGCTAGCGCTTGCCCGCCAGCTGCTGAAGGATTATTTGACGCCTAGCCGCACGCGGTAACCGAAGTACCACGGGCGGGACGTCGACCCGAGGATGCGCTCGGCCGTTGCTTTCAGGTCGGAGAACGCCGGTTCGAGCATCGTCGCCGTCGTCTCGGCGTCCCCTGGGATCGGACCGATGCTGAGTGCGAGGCCAATGAGGGCGGCCGCGTCACCGGCGGTCACGCTGTGCATGACGA
>JACCTQ010000254.1 GCA_013812265.1 Actinomycetota bacterium | reverse complement strand
CTACTCTGACTGGCCCCGCGCGCAGATGGCGAGCAGCACGCCGACGGCCGTCAGGTTCGTGATCAGAGCCGAGCCGCCCACGCTGACGAAGGGCAGGGGTATTCCCGTGATGGGTGCGATGCCCATCGTCATGCCGACGTTCACGAACACCTGGAAGAGGAAGGCGCCGACGATGCCTCCCGCAACGATGGCCGAGAACGCGTCGCGAGCCCGGGTCACGATCCGCAGGCCGCGCCACACCACGAGCAGGTAGAGGCCCAGGAGAAGCGCCGCCCCCACGAAGCCGCGCTGCTCGGCGAAGGAGGCGAAGGCGAAGTCGGTGTGGTGCTCGGGGAGGTAGTCCAGCCGGGTCTGCGAAGCGCCCAGCACTCCTCGCCCGCTGACGCCGCCCGAGCCCACGGCCGTCAGCGACTGGTTGGCGTTGTAGGTCGCGCCGCCGGGATCGTCGTCCGGATTGGTGAACGCGGTCAGGCGCTCGGTCTGGTACTCCTTGAGCACGTGGACGTCCGCGGCGGGGAGAAGCCAGAGGATCGACACCGTTGCGACGAGCGCCGTCGTTCCCAGCGCGGCGAGGTGCGTCCAGCGAACTCCGGCGACGAACAGCACGGCGGCGGTCGCGCTGACGTAGACGAGGGCTGTTCCGATGTCCGGCTGCAGAAAGACGAGGATGATCGGCACGAGAGCAAGGCCAATGGTCGTCAGGACCGTCCGGGCCTCCCGGAGCCGCCGTGTCCGGTCGGCGAGCAGGGCGGCGAGGAACAGGATGAGGAGGAGCTTGCCGAACTCGGACGGCTGGAAACGGAAGAAGCCCAGGTCGATCCAGCGGCGGGAGCCGCGCTCCACCGCACCGAGCAGGGCCACGGCGACGATCAGCCCAATCGTGAGCCCGTAGACGGCGCGCTTGTGGCGACGGTAGAGATCCGGGTCGACGACCGTCGCCACGAGGAGCCCGACCGTGCCCAGAGCCGCGTACGCCGCTTGCCGAACGACGTAGTAGTTGCTGTCGCCTTCGATGTCGAAGCGTGTGATGCCGTCGATCGCCCAGAGGCCCATGCCCACGAGGGTGGCAACGGCCAGGAGCAGGGTCCAATCGAGCCGGCGGACGAACCCTCGTACCTCCAGCTCACGCTCGCGGCGCCGGCGCGCTCTGGCAGCCCGGGGTGCGACGTAGTCGACCATCAGTCCGTGCTCGTCGGTAGCTGGTACTCGGCCGGAACGTCGAAATACTCGGCAAACACCTCGAGCGCGGCCGGCGCTGCCGCGGTTCCGCCGTGGCCTCCGTTCTCGATCAGCGCGCAGACGACGAGCTCCGGGCTCTCGACTGGCCCGTAACCGCACCACCACGACTGGTCGACGAGCGTGCCGGGCGGCAAGCCGGGCACGGGGACGGCCATCTCGGCCGTGCCCGTCTTCCCGGCGATGGCGATCGGGAAGCTTCCGAACACGGCCGTGGACGTTCCGAACGTCCCGTGCGTCGCCTGGTAGAGACCCTGCCGGACAACCTCGAGCCCGGTTGGATCGACGTTCACCGGCTTTACCGGCGGAGCGGGCAGCCGACGGATCGGTACCGGATCGGAACGGTTCGTTCCCGGCCGCACCACCGCGGTCACCAGATGTGGCGTGACGAGCCGCCCGCGGTTGGCGAGGAAGGCGTAGAAGCGAGTCATCTGCAGCGGCGTCACCTGGAGGTCTTTCTGGCCGATCGCCAGCTGGATGGAGTCGCCCGGCTTCCACAGACGGTCGAGCTTGGTGTCGTACGTCGCTTTCCGCCACCGGATGGTGGGAAGCAGTCCTGAGCTCTCGCCGGGAATCTCGATCCCGCTCCGCTTGCCGAAGCCGAACTGGCTCGCCCACGACTGCAGAGGCTGGCCGCGGTCGTCGGGGAGCCGATAGAAGGCTTCCCCCAGACGGTAGAAGTAGGTGTCGCACGATTGCTCGAGCGCCGTCGCAAGCGCCATCGGCATGTTCGTCGAGCTGTTCCAATTCTTGAACTTCTGGTCGTACGACTCGAAGACCGGATCGCACTGCAACGGCTCGTAGGGAGAGATGAGGTGCTCCTGCATGGCTGCGAGGGCCGTCACCGGCTTGAAGGTGGAGCCGGCCGGATACAAGCCTGCTATAGCTCGGTTCAAGCCCGGCCGGTTCAACGCCTCCGCTCTCGCGACCGTCAGTCCCGCACGATCCAGCGCGCCCTGGTCGACTCGGCCGGCGTAGAGGCTCGGGTTGTACCGCGGCGCCGAGGCCAGCGCCCGGATCGCTCCGTCACGGGCATCCATGGCGACGATCGCTCCGCCCTTCGCTGCCCAGCAGCCGACGCAATCCGGCGTGGG
>JACCTQ010000240.1 GCA_013812265.1 Actinomycetota bacterium | reverse complement strand
GCGAGGAACCAGTCGGCCGTCCATTCCCCGAGCCCGCGAATCGCGGAGATACGAGCCTTCACGTCCTCGTCGGGAAGGCCGGCGAGCTGCTCGAAGTCGAGCGGCGACCGCGCCAGGCCGATGACGTACTCCGCCTTGCGCCGTGAGAAGCCGAGTGCGGTGAGGTCGTCCTCGCGCGCGTGCAGGAGCCGGGCGCGGATGGGGAACGCGATCGCCCGCTCCCCGGGATCGCCGTAGCGCTCGATCAGACGGTTCCGGACCGAGAAAGCGGACTGCAGCGAGACCTGTTGGGCGGTGATCGAGGTGACGAGCGACTCGAACGGGTCGGGTGCGAGCGGCGGTCGAAAGCCCGCGAGGCTGCGGACCAGCCGGCTGAGCACGGAATCGTCTCCGGCGAACGAGGAAAAGGCGTCGAGGTCGAACTCGGCGCCGAGGAGCTTTCGCACGACGGGCTCCGTGCCCGGGTCCAGCCGCGAAACCTTCACGCCGCCCGTGGCGGGCTCGATACGCACTTCTGCGCCGGCGACCACGCGGTGCAGGCCCCCGTCGTGCCAGAGGTTGGCGCGGTCGGGGCCGAAGGCGCGAAAGCGCTCGGTCGAGAGCTCGAAGCCGTACGGCTCCGGGAGACGTAAGAGTGGCACGTCCGAAGGCTAGAGCGGCAGCAGGCGGCCGAGCGTCACGCCTGCTGCACAGCCGAGGCCGCCTCGTGCGAGCGTGTCCGTTCCCGAATCAACGTGAGCTCGGGCCGCACTGCCAGGACGAGCATGGCGTGGCTCCACGTCAGCGGCACGACCCAGGCGGGGCGACCGTCGTCGGCGACCTGCTCCGGGAGCAGGCCGAGCTCCGTCTGATGAGACTGCGCGAACGCGACGCAGCGGGCAAGTCCTTCCTCGTCGCCGACCTGGCGGTACCAGAGCCCCAGCCAGAGCGTCGTCAGGATCCAGGCGTTCCCGCCGGCGTAGGTGTCTCCCTCGTAACGGGCGAGGCCGCCGTGCGGGCGGAGCAGCTTCTCCTCGATCGCGGCCACCGTGCTCCTCATGCGCGGAGAGTGTGGGGCGGCGACGGCAAACGGCCACGCGAGCCCGAGCAACGACGCGTCGACGCCCGTGTCGATCGCTTCTCGATCACCGTTCGCACCGGTCGTGAACGCCCGGCCGTAGTGGCCTCGTTCCTCGAGCCAGAGCTCGCGCTCGACGGCGGCGCGGATCTCCTCTCCCGCGAGCGAGAAGCGCTCGGCCTCGGCCGGCTCGTGCCGCTCGGCCATCGCGGCCGCCGCGGAGAGCCCCGCGCCCACGGCGGCGGCCGTGTACGCATGCTCGGCCTCACTCTCCTCCCACAGGTCGTGAGTGGCTCCGGGAAGCCCGGTACGAGGATCGGTGAACGCCGCGAGGAAGCGGGCCGCGCGTTTCGCGGCCGGCCAGAGCTCCTGGTCGAGCGCCTCGTCCGCAAGCTCACGGAACGACGCTTCGAAGACGAAGAGGGCCGCTCCGGTCTCGTCCATCTGGTGCCGGCACCAGGAGGGAGCGACCGCTCCGTTCGTCCAGTGTCGTTGCGACCAGAAGCCTTGGCGACCCTGCGCAGCTCGAAGCCACCGCAGCGCTCGTCTGGCGAGATCCTCGCGATCCGAAGCGAGGAACGCGAGCGTGCAGAAGGCGAGATCACGCGCCCAAACGAAGCCGTACCCACCGGAGCGTTCGAACTCCCGGTCCATCTCCGGCGCGGCGATCACGCCTCCCGTGTCGCGATCGGCGACGACGTCGAAGGTGAGGAGCGACCGCCGGTAGAGCGGCGCAACGCCAACGTCTGCAGCCTCCGGCGGCGCGGCCGACCCGAGGCGTTCCCGATCGTGTGTCGCGCGCGCCCGGACGAGGGCATCCCCTCTCACCGGCAGCATGCTGTCCAGTTCGGCCAGCGCATGCTCGCGGCTCCGCCCGAAAGCAGCGAGGAGCACCGCCTCTTCGGGAAGGTCGCATACGAGCACCCCGTCGACCGCGCCGCTCGCGATGTCCTCGCCCTCCGGCCGGCCGGTGCACGCGGTCGCGAACACGTCGGACCCCTCGCCGCCGCGAGTCGAACCGCAGACGGCGCGGGCCTGCCGAACGACCCCGAGCGCGAGCGCGACGTCGTTGTTGTAGAAGACGAGGCGGCCTCCCGAAAGGGCCTCGGCGGCCCCGTAACGGCTGCTCTCGTGGAGCTCCGGCCGGCAGTACACGACCAGCCGGCACCCGGCTTTCCGCGGGCGCACGATGCGGGCCAGGACGGGCCGCTCGGCGAGCACGAGATCGACCAGTTCGACGTCCAGCTCTGCGTCGACCGCGCGCGTCCGCAGGATCACCGCATCGTCGACGTATGACTGCGTATGGATGAACGGCTCCTCGTCGAGCCAGCGTGTCCGCTCGCCGGCGACCACACCGAGTCGCAGCTCGCCCAGGTGCTGGCCGCGGTCGACATGAGGCCAGAAGAGGCGCTCGATCTCGCCTCGGCGCGAGAGGGTTGCCAGGAGAGAACCGTTCCCGATCACCCCGGCGGGAAGATGCGCGACGCTTCGGGTCGTCATCGTCGCCGGTTCGTGTACGGCACGACTGCCGAGACTGCGGTCCGGCCGTCGAGTGCCCGCGCCACCGCAACGAGGTGCAGCCGCTCGTTCCGCCGGTAGCGGGCTGGGTCGAAGAGCGCCCGGTAGGGCGGCGAGTCGTCAGCCGCGAGCCGCTGCCACGCCTTTCCGCCCGCCCGTCTCACCGCAATCGCGACACTGACCGGACCTCCCGTGACGGTGGCGCTCGCACGCAAGAGATCGCTGAGCGGGTCGCGGGCGACCTTGACGGCCGGGCGCCCCGGCAGGGCAGCCGGCACGGAGCCGTCGGCACGGAGCAAGATGGCCGTGAGCGGGGGAATGGTCAGCGCCAGCGTGCCGGTCGCCTCGCTCCGTGTCGAAGCCGCGCCTCCCAGTACGCCGGTCCAGCCGGACGAAGGAGTCGCGGTTCGCACGGAGATACGCGCATCTGCTCGCCCGGCGTTGAAGGCCGCGACGTATTCCCGGCGTGCGGACATATCGATGCGCGAGACCGCGAGGACGCTTCCCTGCGAATGCCGCACGATGGTCGCGCCGATCGACAGAGCCGGATGCGCGTCACGGAGCCGGCCGAGCGTTCTCAGGTGCGAGGCGATCGGATGATCCGCGAGGTCGAAGGCGGAGCCGCCGCCGATCGGCGGGCTCCCGACCCGGTCCTCCGTCTGCCACTCCCTCACCTGTGTGGGGAAGAGATCCTGGCGCGCCTGCTTGTCGCCGCCACGCCCGATGATCCCGACCTCGTCGCCGTAGTACTCGACAGGCGCTCCGCGCAGCAGGTAGAGCAGGCTGTGGCCGAGCAGCACGCGGCGGAGCAACTCGTCACCGCCCACGCCGGCCGCCGCACGTTCTTTGACCTTCAGTGCGGCCCGCCCCATGTCGTGGTTCCCCAGGAACGTCGGCGGAGTGTGCGCGACTCCCGCCGGCCCCTGGAAGAGGTCGTCGTCGTTCAGGCGCGACACGATTCCGCCGGGCCCCGCGCCCCCGGCCGCGAAACGCGTGAGCGCGTCCTGGAACGGGAAGTCGAGCACGTTCGGCAGACCGCGGTTACGGACGTAGGACGAGAGCTCGATCGCATCGCCGATGAACACCTCGCCGAAGATCTCGAAGTCCGGGACCCCTGCCGCGCGCGCGGCGGCGAGAACCTTCGGCACCCAGACGCGGAAGAACGCCCGGTTCACGTGGCGCGCGGTGTCGACCCGGAAGCCGTCGATTCGATAGCGCCGGATCCAGTCCGCATACACCTCCGCGAGCCCGTCGACAACCGCCGGCTGCTCCGTGAAGAGATCGTCGAGGCCGAAGAAATCGCCCTGCTCGAAGCAGACCTCGGTGCACGAGGAGAAGTTGACGTTCCCGCGGTTGTGGTACTTCGTCAGGTCGTTCAGCCAGGCCGGCCGCTTGGCCTCGCGCTCGGCCGGGGGGACGGCGGGGACGCGCGGCATGTTCGACGCGCTGAGGCAGGGGAACGTCCTGCCGGCGGCGTACCGGGCGGGATCGAAGCGGCGATTGCGACAGTCCCGATAGGGGCGCTGGGCGGGAGCGACGAAGTCGAATCCTCCGGCGGGGACGATCACGTCCGCCGTGTGATTGACGACGACGTCGAGGTAGACCTTCAGGCCGAGCCGGTGCGCGCACTCCGCGAAGGCGCCGAAGTCCTGGTCCGTACCGAGGTGCGGGTCGACGCCGGTGAAGTCACGGATCCAGTAGCCGTGATAGGCCGCGCTGTCCCCCTGGACCGGCTTCTGCCCGTACGGCGGCGTGATCCAGACGGCCGTGAAGCCGAGATCCTTGATGCGGGCCAGCCCGTTCCGCGTGTCCGTGCAGGTTCCGGTTAGCCCGTGGAAGTCGCCGCCGTGGAACCAGCCCTCGTCGGCAGGGTCGTACCCCGTGACGCTGCGCGGGCCGGTGAGACCTCCGCGATCGTTGGTGGGATCGCCGTTCGCGTACCGGTCCGTCATGACGAAGTAGATCCGCTGGGAGGCGATCGACGTCCGGGCAGGCAGGCGCGCAAGGCTCTGGAGCTCGGCCCCTGAGGGTGCCGGCGGCCGCGGCGGCAGCGCAGCCTCCGTCGCGGCGGCCGCGCCGATGACGGCGACAACGAGTGCGGCCGCGAGGCCGCTACCGAAGCGGAGCACCGCCCTCGGGGTCGAACAGGTGGACGTGCGCGAAGTCCACGCCGAGCGGAATCTCGTCCTCGATGCGGAGACCGAGCGCCTCCCGCGCAGGAAAGGAGGCGACGAGGTTCGGCCGGGCGGCGGTCACGCCTTCGGCGTCCTCGGCGGCCTCCTCCTCGGGCTCCTCCGTCCTGATGGTTCGCGCGTCGACCTTGAAGTACGCCATCGACTGCGCTCCGAGCGCCTCGATCAGCTCCAGCCGTCCCGTCAGCGCCGGCAGCTCGGGACGTTTGCCCGCGAGATGGAGGTCGTCACTGCGCACGCCGAGAATGACGCTGCGGCCGTCGTAGCCGCGAACACCGGGATAGCGCGCGAGCGCCTGGTCCGAGAGGGCGAGCTGCTGTCCCGCCACCGAGAGGAAGGCGGACCCGTTCCTGAGCCTGACGTCGGCCTCCAGCAGGTTCATGGGGGGAGTGCCGATGAAGCCCGCCACGAACAGGTTGGCCGGCTCGTCGTAGAGACGCTGAGGCGGGTCCACCTGCTGCAGAACGCCGCCGCTCATGACCGCGACCCGGTCTCCCATGGTCATCGCCTCGACCTGATCGTGGGTGACGTAGATCGTCGTCGTATCCAGGTCGCGCTGGAGCTTCGCGATATCGGCCCGCATCTGTACCCGCAGCTTGGCGTCGAGGTTGGAGAGCGGCTCGTCCATCAGGAACGCCTGCGGCTGGCGCACGATCGCGCGGCCCATCGCCACGCGCCGACGCTGACCGCCGGATAGCTCCTTCGGCCGCCGGTTCAGGTACGGGGCCAGGTCGAGGAGCCTGGCCGCCCACGCGACGCGCTCGTCTACGACCTCCCTGCTCGTCTTGCGCAGGCGCAGGCCGAACGCGATGTTCTCGGACACGGTGAGATGCGGGTAGAGCGCGTAGTTCTGGAAGACCATCGCCACGTCACGCTCCTTGGGCGTGAGCTCGTTGACGACGCGGCCCCCGATCGAGAGCTTGCCGCCCGAGATCTCCTCGAGGCCCGCGACCATGCGGAGCGCGGTCGTCTTTCCGCATCCGGAAGGCCCGACGAGGACGAGAAACTCACCATCCTTCGCCTCGAGCGAAAGGTCGTGCACGGCGTGAACGCCGTTCTCGTAGACCTTGTTGACGTCCTCGAAGACCACTTCAGCCACAGTGCCCTGCTCCCTTCTCGTAGATCCGAATCACACCAGCCGCCAGACATGGAAGCTCGGCCCGTCCGCCGGGAGGATCACGTCGCCCCCCGTGTACCCCGGCCCATCCCCGATCACCGGCTCCAGCTCGCCGCACCCGAGCGCGGCGAGCGAAAGACGGACCGGCTCGTGAGCGTCCCGGCTCGCCAGACAGAGGAGCCGCTCTGCCCCGGTCTCCCTCAGATAGGCGACGGCGTCCCTGCCGACGTGGGCGTAACGGATGCCACCGCGCGCGAGGGCGGCGCTCGAGCGCCGCAGCGCGACGAGACCGCGGTAGTGGTCGAGCAGCGAGCGGTCCCAGAGCTCGGGACGGTCCCACGGCATCGTCCGCCGCGCGTCCTCGCCCCACTCTCCTTCCAGGCCGATCTCCGCCCCCGCGAAGACCATGGGGACACCGGGCGTCGTCATCTGAAGACCTACGCCGACGACCTGTCGCTCCCGTGAGCCCGTGACGGTGCGGAAGCGGGCGGTGTCGTGGCTGTCGAGCAGCGTCCACGAGTGCAGCACCGAGTGCCAGGGGACGCCGGCACGGTAGGCGCGCATGGTCGCGACGGCGCCGGCGCCGTCCAGCCGTGGCGCCCGGGCATCGAGAAACGGGTCCTCGTCGAAAGCGTGAGAGCGGAGCCACCACCAGACCGGGCGGAGGAAGCCGGAGTAGTTCATCGCACCGTGCCAGCTGCCGGGACCGAGGTCGGATCGGAAGTCGTGGCCGTGCTCGGCCACGAGCAACGCGTCGCCCTTCGCCTCCGTGACCGCGGCGCGCATCGCCCGGGCGACATGTGCATTCACGTCCACGTCGCCGTAGCGGCCCGTCATGTTGGCGACATCCACACGCCAGCCGTCGAGGTCGAAGGGTGGCCGTAGCCACCGCTGGACGACCTCTGTCATGCGCGCTTTCAGCTCGCCGGACTGCCAGTTCAGCTTGGGCAGCGACGGAACGCCGAGCCAGCAGGCGTACCCCGTCTCCAGCGACTCGTCGAAGAGATAGAAGTCGCGCTCGGCGGCCGCGCCGTCCCCCTCGGCGCTCCGGAACCAGGCGTGGCCGTTCCCCGTGTGGTTCAGCGTCACGTCACCGATCACCCGCATCCCGCGCGCGTGTGCCGCCGCCGTCAGGGAGGCGAGGGCCTCGTCACCGCCGAGAAGTGGATCGACATGGTCGAACGAGCTGGCGTCGTAGCGGTGCGTGCTGCCGGCCGGGAAGATCGGAGTCAGGTACAGGGCCGATGCGCCGAGCAACTCGAGATGATCCAGGTGCCGTTCGAGCCCGGCCAGGTCGCCGCCGAACCATTCCCGCGCGGTCTCGGGACCGCGACCTTCCGGGAGGTCCTGCCAGTCGCGCCGAAGCGCCCACGCCGGCGGCTCGCCAACGGCCCCGCTCGAGGCGAACCGGTCGGGAAACACCTCGTAGACCACGGAGCGGAGATGCCACTCGGGCCCGCCGGGGTCGACCCCGAGCACGAAGTCGTCGCTGTCCGGGCGCTCGTACCGCGAGAGACCGAGCCCGTTGAGCCACGCATGGCCCACGTCCCCGCCCGTGAGCAGCCAGCGATAACGGGTGAGCGGGTTCGTGATGGGAAAGGCCACTCGCCACCAGGTCTCGGTCTCGCTCTCCTGGTCGACCTCCGCTCGGGCCACACGCGGCTCACCGTCGGCGACGTAGCGCAGCGCAACGGCATCCGCGGCCGAGCCGTGCGGCACGCGCAGGCGGACGACCGCATCGTCGCCCAGCCTCCGCGGTTGCTCGAGCAGACAGAGGTCCGAGCCGTCGTGGTGCGGGTCCGACAGAGCTCCGGAGCCCACGGCGCGCGGGGCGCGTTCGAGGCCGGGCGCGCTCATCCCTTGACCGAGCCCGACGTCAGGCCGTGGACGATGAAGCGCTGCAGGGAGAGGAAGAGCAGCGCGGGCGGGATGGCGGCGAGCAGGACGCCCGCGGCGAACGGCCCCCACTGCTCCGCGTACTGCTCGTCGATGAATCCCTGCAGGCCGACGATGAGGGTGTAGTTGTCCGTGGTCTGCAGCAGGGCGCTCGCGATCACGAACTCGTTCAGGGTGAAGATGAAGGAGATCAGCCCGACCACCGCCAGCAC
>JACCTQ010000223.1 GCA_013812265.1 Actinomycetota bacterium | reverse complement strand
GTGCGGAGCGAGCCCGCCAAGCCGACAAGGTTCATCGTGCGGCTGCCGCCGTCCTCGACGCCCGAGCCGGCGGAGCCTGAAGAAGCCTCGCTCGCCCGGACGTAGCGACCGACCTCTCGCTCGCCGCGATCTCGCAGGCCTGCCTTTACGTCGGAATTACGTGCGCCGCGCGCGCTAGGCCGGAAACGACCGATCCACAGCGAGGGCGGCGGCGACTGCGTCTGGGACTCGACACTGCAGAAGCTGAAGGGGTGGGCAGCAGGCTCAGTGCCCGTCGACCCGCCAGGTGTCCCCGTCGTGCAGCAGTGCTTCGAGGTCGCCCTCACCGCTCAACTGCGCGGCTGACGCGAGCTGCTCCTGCATGAGCTCGTCGTACACCGGCCGGTCGACGTTGCGAAAGACCCCGATCGGAGTCGGCCCATGCGGCGTGTGCGCCAGCCGGCTCAAGGCGAACGCGAGGCTGGGATGCTCCTGGTTCTCGTCGTGGACTACGAGCGCTTCCTCGCCCACATCCGCCACGTCCACGAGCTCGCACGAGCCGTCGGCGCGCTGGATCACGCCTCGCTCCCCGTCGGCGCCGAAGCGAATCCGTCGGCCGTGCTCCAGCACGATCCGGTTCTCCCTCTGCTCGCGAACGGCATCGAACGCACCGTCGTTGTAGACGTTGCAGTTCTGGTAGATCTCGACGAAGGCCGCGCCTCTGTGCGCGCTTGCCTTGCGCAATACCTCGGTCAGGTGGCGCTTGTCGGTGTCGATCGAGCGTGCAGCGAAGGTCGCCTCGGCACCGAGCGCCAGCGAGATCGGGTTGAACGGGTAGTCCAGCGAGCCCATGGGCGTCGATTTCGTCACCTTGCCGAGCTCGCTCGTGGGCGAGTACTGGCCCTTCGTGAGACCGTAGATCTGGTTGTTGAAGAGCAGGATCTTGATGTTGACGTTGCGGCGAAGCGCGTGGATCAGGTGGTTACCTCCGATCGACAGAGCGTCGCCGTCACCCGTCACCACCCAGACCGACAGATCCGGCCGAGAAACCGACAGCCCCGTCGCAATCGCCGGCGCACGGCCGTGAATCGAGTGCATCCCGTAGGTCTCCATGTAGTACGGGAAGCGCGCGGCGCAGCCGATCCCCGAGATGAAGACCAAGCGCTCGCGGGGGATGCCGAGCTCGGGCATGAAGCTCTGGAGCGCCGAGAGGATCGCGTAGTCGCCGCAGCCCGGGCACCAGCGAACCTCCTGGTCGCTCTTGAAGTCCTTCGCCGTCAGCTGAAGCGGTCGGCCGTTCCCGTTCCCGTGGGTCATCGCTCGTTTCCTCGCTTGAAGTTTCCCGTCACCCGGGCCATCAGCAGTTGGAGCCCATCCTCGTCGAGTCGCTCGGCGTCGAGCAGAAACCGCCGCGCTCGCCGGCCGCGGAGTGTCGTGGCAGGGCGCCGCCGCCACGAGATGAGCACGGTTCCGTCCTTGGTCGAGGCGTACGAGAACACGCTCACAGCATCGCCTCGATGGCATTGGCCAGCTCATCCGAGCGGAAGGGCAGCCCGCGCACCCGGTTGTACCCGACCGCGTCAACGAGGAACTCCGCCCGTACGAGCTTGAGGAGTTGACCGAGGTTCATCTCCGGAACCAGCACCCTGTCGTAGCGGCGCAGGACGTCGCCTGTATTGCGGGGGAAGGGGTTCAGGTGGATCAACTGGGCGTGAGCGACGCGACCACCTCCCTGTCGCACGCGGCGGACGGCCGCTGCAATGGGCCCGTACGTCCCTCCCCAGCCGAGCACCAGGAGCCGGGCGCCGTCAGGGTCGTCGACATCGAGCTCGGGGATGTCTGCCGCGATCCCGGCGACTTTGCGCGCCCGCAGCCGGACCATGTGGTCGTGGTTGTCCGGGTCGTACGAGACATTGCCCGTGCCGTCCTGCTTCTCGAGGCCGCCGATCCGGTGCTCCAGGCCCGGCGTGCCGGGAATCGCCCACTGCCGGGCGAGGGTGCTCTCATCGCGGATGTACGGCCAGAACTCGCCGTCCACATTCGGCTCGGTCGCAAAGAGGACGGAGATATCCGGAAGACTCGAAACGTCCGGGAGCAGCCAAGGCTCTGAACCATTCGCAAGGTAGGCGTCGGAGAGGAGGAAGACCGGCGTTCGGTACTTGAGCGCGATGCGCGCTGCTTCGATCGCAGCATCGAAGCACCCGCCCGGGGTCGATGCCGCTACCACGGGCACCGGCGACTCGGCGTTACGACCGTACAGCACCATCAGAAGATCGGACTGCTCCGGCTTCGTCGGCATCCCGGTCGACGGCCCGGCGCGCTGGATGTCGAGAATCAGAAGCGGCAGCTCGAGGGCTACGGCGAGCCCGATGGTCTCGCTCTTCAGCACGACGCCGGGCCCGCTCGAGGTCGAGACGGCCAGGGCGCCGCCGAAGCTCGCGCCGAGAGCCGCGCCGACGGCGGCGATCTCGTCCTCGGCCTGGAACGTGCGGACGCCGAAGTTCTTGCGGCGCGCGAGATCCTCCAGGATCCCCGACGCCGGAGTGATCGGATACGCGCCCAGGAAGAGGGGCAGCCCGCTCTGGGTGCTGGCTGCGATGAGGCCCATCGCGAGCGCCTGGTTCCCGGTCACGTTTCGGTACGTCCCGGGCGGGAGCTTCGCCGGACCGACCTCGTACGAGACGGCGAAGTCCTCTGTCGTCTCGCCGTAGGCGTACCCGGCCTTGAACGCGATCGTGTTCGCCTCGGCGATGAGGGGACGCGTGGCGAACTTGCGCTCGATGTACGAGAGCGTGCCCTCCGTCGGACGGTTGTACAGCCACGACATCAAGCCGAGGGCGAACATGTTCTTGGAGCGCTCTGCCTCGCGCTTCGTGATGTCGATGCTCTTGAGGGCCTCGAGCGTCAGGTTCGTCAGAGGCACCTCGTGCAGGTGATACTCCGCGAGCGAGCCGTCCTCCAGGGGGTTGCCTTCGAAGCCGGCCTTCTGGAGGTTTCGCTCGGTGAAGGCGTCTCGGTTGACGATCAGAGTGCCGCCTTTCGGCAGGTCGCCGACGTTCGTCCGCAGCGCGGCGGGGTTCATGGCGACCAGGACGTCCGGTGCGTCGCCCGGCGTGAGGATGTCGTGATCGGAGAACTGAATCTGAAACCCTGAGACGCCCGGGAGCGACCCCGCCGGAGCGCGTATCTCCGCCGGGAAGTCCGGCAGCGTGGACAGGTCGTTCCCGAAGGCGGCCGTCTCGCTGGTGAACCGGGAGCCCGTGAGCTGCATGCCGTCTCCCGAGTCGCCGGCGAAGCGGATGATCACTTGATCCAGCTTCTCGACCGGCTTCGTCATCGCCCTCGGCTAGGTATAGCACCTGGACCGGGTGCGTCTGAGGCGCTCGGGACTTCGACGGATCACACCCGAAGCTCCACTTTCGACACGGTCTCGTTACCCATGCGTGCGAATTTCGACGCTACGCTGAAGGCGGTGGGTGGTCCGCGGTCGGCCCAAGGGGCTTCTACTTTCTCGGTGCGCGGCCACCCGAGCTCGGCGTCGGTGGCGGCCCTACGGAGGACGGCGCTAGGCGCTACGACGCTTTCCGGCGCCAGCGGAAGAACGCACGCGAGCCGGGTTCACCGAGCTCGACGCCTTCCCCGAGCGCTCGCGCCGCTGCGAGCAGATCGCTCGCCGTCAACGTCGTTAGGTCATCGCGCTCGAGGGCGTTGAGATCTTTTCCGGCATCGTCGGCAAGGCGTATCGCCTGCGCATTCAGCGATTGCTCGAACAGCGTGCGTGCGAAGCGGGCGTTGCCGAACCCCTCACCGCGCGCGCTGCCGCGGAAGATGTCACGGAGCGCCTCTTCCACGCCCTCCCCGAACGTGTACCGGTGCTCGTTCGCAAAACGCGTGGTGATGGCGATCAACTCGTCGCTGGAGTAGTCCGGAAAGTCGATCTCGCGCCCGAAGCGCGAGCGAAGCCCCGGGTTCGACTCGAGGAAGGCCTCCATCAGCCGCGGATAGCCGGCGACGATCACGATTAGCCGCTCGCGATAGTCCTCCATCCGCTTGAGCAGTGTCTCGATCGCTTCGCTTCCGAAGTCCCAGCGCCCGTCCCGTGGGGACAGGGCATAGGCCTCGTCGATGAAGAGAACACCGTCGAGCGCGCGCCGTATGACCCGGTCGGTCTTGATCGCCGTCATGCCGACGTACTGCGCTACGAGCCCGGCCCGGTCGACCTCCACCAGGTGTCCGCGCTTCAGCAGACCCATGGCCCGGTACATCTGAGCGAGCAGCCGCGCGATCGTGGTCTTTCCCGTCCCCGGGTTTCCGAGGAAGACCAGATGCTGACTGGTCGCGACCTCCGGCAACCCGTTCTGCTTGCGTAGCGCCTGCACCTGGAGGAAGGCGACGAGCGCCCTCACCTGCTCCTTCACCTTCTCCAGCCCGATCAGGGAGTCGAGCTCCGCCTGAAGCTCTTCGAGTGTCCTCGGTGGCCCAGGATCGGAAAAGGTGACGTTCCGGCCGACACCCGGGATCCGGCCCTCCAGCTGGTCGGAGAGCCAGTCCACCTCCGAGCTCGTGTTCTGCCTGATCCGCTCGGCGACGTGGCGGAGCCGCTTGCCGGCTTCTTCGAGAGGGTTTGTCATCGCAACGGCTCGAATGCAACGTACCCGCTGCCGAGCTGGAGAAAACGGCCGCGGTGAGGAGCTCGGGCAGGTTTGGACTCGCCCGCCAACCGGCACGTCTCTTCCGTGCGACTCTTTCGCATCCGGGAGTTTCTCGTCTCGCGACTGTGGTTCGTCCCGATCCTGTGCGTCCTCGGCGGCGTCGCACTGTCGTTCGGAACGATCGCGGTCGACCGCCTGTTCGGAGGATCAGCGGTGCCGAGGGTTCTGAGCGGCGACCCGGACGCCGCCCTCGCGATCCTGACTACCGTCGCCGCCTCCATGGTCACGCTGACGGGCTTCGTGCTCACCGTGACCATGGTGGTTGTCCAGCTCGCGATGGGCCAGTTCTCGCCGCGCGTCCTACGAACGATTCTGCGCGATCGGCCGAGTCAGTTTGCGATCGGCGTCTTCGTGGCCACGTTCGCGCACGCGATGCTCGTCATGCGCGAGGTGAAGTCCCCGAGCGGTGGCGACGACGGCTACGTGCCCGGGCTCGCGATCATCGTCGCGTTCGTTTTGATTCTCGTGAGCATTATGGTGCTGGTCTCGTACGTGAACCACATCGGCCAGTCGCTGCGGGTGGCCTCGATCATCCAGTCGGTGGGCGACGAGACTCGCGAGCTCCTCGACGAGCTGTTTCCCGAAGAACCTGACGAGGTCGAAGCGCCAGCCGGTAGTCCGGAAGATGCACCCGACCGAGTCGTGCCGTCTCCGAAGTCGGGCGTCGTCTTCAGGGTCGACGCAGAGGAGCTCGTGCGCTACGCGCGCGACGCAGACGTCGTGCTGGTGCTCGTTCCCCACATCGGAGACTTCGTTCCCGAGGGAGCACCCTTGTTCGACGTCCATGGCGAGGCAGCCGACCTCGACGAGACGGCCTTGATCCGGGCCGTCGCCCTGGGCCAGGAGCGCACGATGCACCAGGACCTCGCCTTCGGCTTTCGCATGCTCGTCGACGTCGCGCAGCGGTCGTTGTCCTCCGCGATGGGCGACCCGACGACCGCCATCCAGGCGATCGACCGCCTGCACGATTGCCTTCGGCAGCTGGCGACACGACCGTTTCCATCCGGGTTCCATACCGACGAGCAGGGCCGCGTGCGACTCGTGGTGCCCACGCTGAGCTGGGACGGATACGTGAACCTTGCGCTGGACGAGATCCGTCACTACGGGGAAGGCGCTGTCCAGGTCACACGCCGCCTGAAGGCCATGCTCGACGACCTCATCCTCATCGCTCCGGCCGACAGACGACCACCGCTCGAGCGCCAACTCCGGCTCGTCGAGGCGATGTCCGAGCGAGGCTTCGACGATCGCGAAGACATGGATGCGGCCATCGAGCCCGACCCGCAGGGCGTGGGGTCTACCCGTTAGCTGAACGATCGCTAGAGTCGACGGACTAGAGCCCGCTAGGCGACGCTCAATGCTCGCGTGCTTCCGCCAGAAGCGCTTCGAGGTCGAGCGGCTCAGTAACCATGGTGAAAGAGCCGTCGGGCAGTCGCGGCCATTCCTCCCGCGGACGATCGCGGTACAGCTCGACACCGTTGTCATCGGGATCACGGATGTAGATCGCCTCGCTGACGCCATGGTCGCTTGCGCCGCTCAGCGGGATGCCGGCCCCTAGGACCCGGCGGAGCGCGCGCGCCAGGGCACGGCGATTCGGATAGCGAATTGCCGTGTGGAAAAGCCCCGTCGTCCCGCGCGGCGGGGGCGAGCCGCCCCGGCTCTCCCACGTGTTGAGGCCGAGGTGATGGTGGTAACCTCCGGCGCTCAGGAACGCCGCGGAGTCTCCCATGCGCACGGTCACCTCGAACCCGAGCACGTCGCGGTAGAACCCGAGCGAGCGCTCGATGTCGGCCACCTTCAGGTGGACGTGGCCGATGTCCACAGCGGGGTCGATCGTGTCCGTCTCTGTCATGCGGGCTCCACGCTCGGAGGTCGGTGCTGTGATCTTGACGGAGCGGCACGGGCCGCCGCAAGCGCCGTCGTCGGAATGACGAGGGCGCCGCCGAGCCACCAGAGGCAGTAGGCGAGCCACGGTACGCCGTAGGCATCTGTCTGGACGGCCAGTGTGAGCACGGCGGCCAGGGCAGCGGCAAGGGCACCCGCAGCCCAGCGGACGTCTACGTCGCGTGCCGCACGGGCCTGGCGAAGCAGAGCGAGCAGCAACGCGACGTTCCAGGCGACGAAGAGGAGCAAGCCGGCGACGCCCAGCTCCACGCCGATCTCCGTGTAGTTCGACTCTCCGGCAAGCGGACGCTCGTCGAAGCGCCGCGCCGTCGCGCCCGCGTTCCCGAGCCCGTAGCCCTGCGGGTGGTGTATCACCGCTTCGAGCCCGTCACGCAGACTCGTCAGATGGCTTCGGATCGACGGCTCGCTCGGGTCGAGCAGCGTGTTGCCGGTGGGAAGGCCGCCCTCTGCTCGGGCCCGCCGCTCCTGATATTCCAGATCGGCTGGAAAGAAGTGCGTCTCCGGCGTCACGGCCGGAAAGACGAATGTAAAGGCGACGCCGGCGGCGATCGTCGCGGCGGCGGCGGCGATCGGCCAGACCCGCCTGCGGGCGACGGCGAGAACGACGAGGCCGGCGGCGAGCGCGACGATCGCCGAGCGCGTCAACGTCAGTAGGAGCGCCATCCCGAGGGTCGCAAGCAGTGGGACGACGAGCGCGCGACGGCGCGCAAGCCAGCCGGGCGACGCGGCCACGAGCAACGCGACGACGAGCATGAAGGCCGTTCCGAGCGGGCTCACGAAGGTCGAGATAAGTCTCCGAAACACCCCTTCGTCGGAGTTGAGCGCGAAGTTCTCCGGCAGGCCCCCCGGCCCGTGCGACTCGAATCCGAGCTGATTCCGGAAGTAGCCGACCGCCCCCGAGTCACGCCACCACTCGACGGAAACCGCATACAGATCCACGAGACCGAAGGCCGCTACTGCCGCCGCGGTTACGACGAGTGTCGAGCCGAGCCGGCGCAGATCCCGGGCCGACAGCACCAGCGCGCGGCCGAGGAGGTAGACGACCACCGGCACGAGTGCGTGCCGCAGGCCATAGAGGACGCCCTCGGAGCTTGCTTCGCCGCCGAGCAGGGTCTGGGGGAGGACGGCGTAGACGAGCGCCACCGCGGCGAAGCCAAGGGCGAGGATGTCGACTCCGCCGGGGCGGAACGGAAGACGCCGCAGCCGCCACGAGTCCAACAGCACTCGGGACACGGCCACCGCGAGCAGCGTCTCCTTCCACGCCAGGACGACGTCGAGCGAGCCCCCCCGGACTCCCGCGCCGTACAGCAGCGCCATGACCAGGTTGTGGAGCGCCAGGCCGACGAGGAACAGATACAGGGCAACGGCCGGGCGCCGCCAGACCGAGACGACGGCCGGCGCAAGCACCGCCGCGTACAGCACGAGCGTCACTGTCGTCCACATCAGGGCGCGGCGAGGCGAAGGAAGACGTCGCGGCTGTAGCGGTAGGGCGCATCTGGCCCCTCGACTCGCCTGACGACGCGCAGACCCGCTCGCGCGAGCCCCTTGGTCAATTCTCGCTCGGTCAACCGGGAGCCGCGAAAGGCGGCGGAGCGCGATGCCTCCCGCGAGATGAGCTCGACGACGGGCACCGCGAGGCCCGCAAGCGCACGCCACCCCCGGGCGCGCCGGGTGGGATCGAGGACGGGAAGCTGGACGAACGCCTCACCGGACTGCGTGAGCACGCGGGCGAACTCGGCGAGGTACGAGAGCACGAGCGCCCGGCGCGGCAGATGCTGGAGCACGAGGTAACAGACGAGGACGTCCACGCTGGCGTCCTCCACCCCGTCGAGCCGCTCGCCGGAGCTGGCCCTGAGCTCGACGTTGGGGTGCCCGGCGATCGCCGCGCTCGCTCGCTCGATCATGGCCGGCGAGACGTCCAGCCCGAGGACGCGGTCGAAGCGCTCGGCAAGGTGCGGCGTCATCCGTCCTCCCCCGCAGCCGACCTCGAGGCACACGCCGCCGCGCGGGTCCGCTCCCAGCCGGCCGAAGAGGTCGTCGAGCTCCTGCTTGCCACGGGCGGCCTTGCCCACGTACACCTCGGGTGCGGAGGCAAGCGCATCCCAGGTCGACCGCATCGCGCGTGAGGCCAAGACGGAAAGGGTATCGCTCAGCGCTGCGACTACTCCGCGGCACCACCCTCCGGTGAAGCCCATAGGGTTGAGGCATGGCGGTCGAAGCGACTCTTCGTCCCCGCGGGCCGTACTCGCTTCGGCTGTCGGCCCGCAGCGATGCGACGCGCACGTTTCGCGACGGGGTTCTCACCATGCTCTTGCCGGTGGACGGGCGCCCCGAAGCGGTGCGGGCGTGGCAGGGTGCCGACGGAACTATCCACGTGCACGCGCTCAGCGAGGCCGCGATCGAGCGGCTTCGCTTCGTGCTGGCGCTCGACGACGACCACACGCCGTTTCTCCGGCGCTTCGCGCAGGATCCTCTCCTCGGCCCGGCCACGCGGGAGCTGGGCGGCCTCCGTCCCATGCGCGTCGCGACGGTCGCCCAGGCGCTGCTGCGCGCGCTCTGCGGCCAGCTGATCCAGGCGCGGCGGGCACGGGCGATCGAGTGGAAGGTAATCCAGTCCGCCATGCCTGCGCGCGAGGGCCTTCACGCGCCGCCGACCGCAGTGGCGCTCGGCCGCTTCTCACCCGCCGAGCTGCGAAAGCTCGGCCTGCACGCCCGCCGTGGTGCGACGCTCGTCCGGCTCTGCCGAGGTCTCGACCTCGAGCGCCTGCACTCGATTCCGACCGCAACCGTCGCCGAGCGCCTCGGGCGCGAGCGTGGACTCGGCCCGTGGTCGATAGGCGTGATCTGCCTCGAAGGGCTCGGCCGGCGCGAGCGCGGCCTGACACGCGACCTCGGCCTGGTGAAGCTCTGCTCGGCACTTCGCGGTCGCCCCGTCGAAGCGGCGGAGACCGATGAGCTGCTCGAGCCGTACGGTGACTGGGCGGGCCTCGCCAGCGTCTACCTGCTGGCGGCGTTGCATCGCGGCCTCATCCCGAACTGCGGCGCCCTAGACTCCGTTTATGGCAGCAGACCGTCGACGGGTGGCCATCTTGGGAGCCGGCAAGATCGGCGAGTCGCTCCTTTCCGGCCTGCTGAGCGCGAGCTGGCGGCTGCCGGAGGAAATAGTCGCTACGGGGCGCCGCGAAGAACGGGTCGCGGAGCTCGCTGAGCGCTACGGCGTCGAGACGACGCTGTCGAACGCGGAGGCGGTCTCGGGCGCAAAGCTCGTGGTCATCGCGGTGAAGCCGCAGGACTTCGACGTCCTACTCGGGGAGATCGGCGGCCTCCTGGCGCCCGACCAGACGGTGCTCTCCGTCGCAGCGGCCATCCCCACGGCAGCGATCGAGCAGCGCATCGCGCCCGGCGTCCCGGTGGTGCGGGCGATGCCGAACACGCCGGCAACGGTGCACGAGGGCGTCGCGGGCGTCTGCGCCGGAGCGCACGCCGACGACGAGGATCTCGCCCTCGCCGAAGAGGTGCTGTCGCACGTCGGCTCGGTTGTCCGCGTTCCCGAGCGGTACATGGACGCGGTTACTGCCGTGTCCGGATCCGGCCCGGCGTACTTCGCGCTGCTGGCGGAGGCCATGATCGAGGCTGGCATCCTCCTGGGCCTCTCGCGGGAGATCTCGACCCAGCTCGTCGTCCAGACGATGTTCGGGACGGCGAAGCTGCTCCGCGACGAGAAGATGCATCCGGTTGAGCTTCGGGAGATGGTGACGTCGCCCGGCGGTACGACGATCCGCGCGATCCGCGAGCTGGAGCGCGCGGGTGTGCGAGCCGCGTTCCTGAATGCCATCCAGGCGGCCATGGAGCGCTCGCAGGAGCTGGCCGCGGGCGACCCGTGATATCCAGCGACGTAGAGATGGTGGTCGCCGAAGACGCCGAGGGTGCGGCCCGGAAGGCTGCCCAGCTGCTAGTCGAGGCCGCCTCGGCAGGCAGGCACATCGCGCTTTCGGGAGGCTCCACCCCGCGTCCCGCCTACGAGCACGCGGCGTCGATGCAGTCGGACTGGAGCAAGGCGGAGCTCTGGTGGGGAGACGAGCGCTGCGTGCCGCCCGGGGACGAGCGCTCGAATTTCCGCCTCGCTCGTGCCGCTCTCCTCGACAGGATCGCGCGCCTCCCCGCTGTGCACAGGGTGCGCGGCGAGCTCGATGCCGAGGCAGCCGCGTTCGAGTACGACCAGGAGCTCCAGGGCATCCGGCTGGGCCTCGCCTTCCTTGGCATCGGACCGGACGGCCACACGGCGTCGCTCTTCCCCGGGTCGGAGGCGCTCGGTGTGCTCGATCGCCGTGCGGTGGCTGCCGCCGGCCCCGATGTCGACCGCGTTACCCTGACCCCCCCGACCCTGTGCGAGGCAGAGACGGTCGCGTTTCTCGCGGTGGGTGATGAAAAGGCCGAGGCAGTGAGACGAGCGTTCGCAGGTGAGCCGACGCGCGAGACCCCGGCGAGCCTCATTCGAGCGCGCTCAGGCCGTACGGTGCTCGTCACCGACCGGGCCGCGGCAGCAGGGTTGGCACTGTAGCCGGGAGGATGTGAGGATGAGCGAAGCGCCGCCCGAAGCCGCCGTTCTCACCATCGAGCGGGCAGAGCAGCTCCGCGCGCTCGGCCATCCACTCCGCCTGCGCGTGCTCGATGAGCTC
The DNA here is from genome assembly GCA_013812265.1 of Actinomycetota bacterium. GTDB lineage: Bacteria > Actinomycetota > Thermoleophilia > Gaiellales > Gaiellaceae > JACCTQ01. Next base: position 10,499 of record JACCTQ010000223.1, on the reverse strand, counting down.
GGGCGTGGCGGTCACCTGACGAACCGCGAGCTAGCCGTGAGGCTCGGCGTCGATCCGGGCCGCCTCCACTTCCACGTCCGGCTCCTTCACCGGGCAGGGCTGATCGAGCGCGTCGAGAAGGGACACGGACGCGAGAAGCCCTACCGTGCGGTCGCGCCCACGCTTCGCGTCTCGCCCGAGCTCGTCTCGACCGGCATCGCCAGGGATGCCCAGGCCGCGCTCCTGGACGAGGTGCAGCGCGGCTGGGCGACATTTGCGCCGCAGGGCGCTTTCCGGGGCACGCAGCTGACCTTGCGGCTCGACGCCGATGAGGCGCGAAAGCTCGTCCGCGAGTTCATGGAGAAGATGGCCAGACTCGAGGACGAGAGGGCGGAGCCGATCGTGCTGACGCTGTTCCTGCACCCGCCCCCGCCGAGCGGGGCTTAGTTCTTAGGCCCTAGCCGGGAAGGAGCGGCGAGTCGAGGTCGGCGGCGAGATCCCGCCGCTCCGCCAGCGCCTGTAGAACGATGACCGTGTCCGCGACAGGAATGTCCTCCAGGTACTCGTCGCGTGTCTCGAAGGACTCGAGCACGTCCTCCACCGCGTTGATGTAGCCGAGACGGTCAGTGCCTGCGGTCAGCATGGCCAGCGCGTCCCCGACGGCGCGGGAGAAGTCGTCGCGTTCGCGCAGGGAGGCAGCGACCGCCCGCGCTTCGACGTCGTCACCGAGCACGAGCAGCGCGAGGCAGGCCGAGTAACGACCGATAGGCGATTCCGCGTCTGCGGCGCCCAGGCCGAGCGCCCAGCGGGCCTCCTGCTCGGCCCCTGCCCAGTCCCCGGCCAGAATCCGTGCTTTCAACGCTCCGATGGGACGGCCCCAACTGCCGGGTGGAGCGTCGGCGAAGCTCTCTCTGTAGCGCTCGGCCGCCCGGGAGAACCATTCGGCCGCCTCAGGTCGGCGTCCCTGCATCAAGAGAGCGAGCCCCGCGCCGCCGGCCGCGTTTCCGAGACGGGTGAGCTGGCGCTGGCGCGAGTCGGGGTCGCCCGCATCCTCGAGGCGCGCCTCGCCGTCCCGGTAGCGCTCCTCCTCTCGGCGAAGGTGCTCGTTCCAGTCGGTCAAGCTGCGAGTATCGCAGCCCCTGAGCTCGTGGCTCTGAGCCACGAGCCAACACGGCTCGACTACTCTCCGAAAATGGGGGGAGCCCTGGAACCCGCTTCTCGACGAGCCCTTCACGAAGTCGTGTACGTGGACGGCGTCCGTACCGCGTTCGGGCGAGCCGGCCCCAAGGGTCTCTTCTGGCGTACCCGGGCCGACGACATGGGCGTTAAGGTGGTGCGCGAGCTGCTGCGCCGGAATCCGCAGCTGCCGCCCGAGCGAATCGGCGACGTCGTGATGGCCGCGACCGCGCAGGTCGGCGACCAGGGACTGACACTAGGAAGAGACGTCGCGCTGCTCGCCGGGATCCCGGCGAGCGTTCCGGGATTCGCCGTCGACAGGATGTGTGCGGGTGCGCTCACCGCCGTCACCGCGGGTGCAGGAGAGATCGCCATGGGGGCAGCCGATGTCGTACTCGCCGGAGGAATCGAGCACATGGGGCACCATCCCATGGCGGCCGAGGTCGATCTCAATCCGCGCTTCGTCGCCGAGCGTCTCGTGGACCCGTCTGCGGTGACGATGGGCGCAACGGCCGAGAATCTTCACGACCGCTTCCCGCACATCACACGCGAGCACGCCGATGCCTTCGCCGTGCGATCGCAGCGCAGGGCGGCGGCAGCTTGGGAGAACGGGGTGATGCGCGAGACGGTGGTTCCGATGTCGGTTTTCACGGACTCCGGATGGAGAGCGGCGGACCACGACGAGTTCCTGCGTCCCGACACCACGATGGAGCGCCTGGCGGAGCTCCCGACCCCGTTTCGGGCAGGCGGCCGGGTGACTGCGGGAAACTCGGCGGGGCTCACCGACGGGGCCACCGCCTGCCTGCTCGCCTCCGAGGAGACCGCCTCGGCGCTCGGGCTCGAGCCCAGCATGCGTCTGGTCGGCTATGCGTTCGCGGGCGTCGACCCCGAGGTGATGGGTATCGGGCCGATTCCGGCGACTCAGCGGGTGCTCGAGCAGACGGGGCTCGGTCTGGACGACATCGACCTCTTCGAGCTCAACGAGCCGTTCGCCGTGCAGGTGCTCACCTGGTGTGACGGAATGGGCATCGACCCTGAGGACGAGCGCCTCAATCCGTACGGCGGCGCCATTGCCTGCGGCCATCCGCTCGCCGCCACGGGCGTCAGACTCATGGCTCAGCTGGCGTACGGTTTCGAGGAACGGCCGGATACCCGCTACGGGATCACCGCGCTCTGCGTCGGCATGGGCATGGGCGCGGCCATCGTCTGGCAGAACCTGCGTGGCTGACGGATCGACGGAGTTCAAGCTGGCCCCGGTGGATTCGGCGGCGGGCCCGGTGGCGCTGGTCACGATCGACAACGGCCTCGACCATGCGCATCCCACCGTCTTCGGACGGGACGCGCTCGCTTCACTGGAGCGGCTGCTTCCGCAGCTGGAGGGGGGTGACTGGGCGGGTGCGCTCATCACCGGGAAGCCCTTCTTCTTCTCCGCCGGGGCGGATCTCGAAGAGTTCCCACGGTTGCGGACCCGCGCCGAGGTCGTCGCCGCGAGCCGAGTCGGACACGAGCTTTTCGGGCGCCTGCGGGCGCTGCCTTTCCCGACCCTGGCAGCCGTGAACGGAGCTTGCCTCGGTGGCGGCGTGGAGCTCGCGCTCCATTGCCGCCTCCGCACGATCTCGACAGCCGTTCGCCACTTCGCCATGCCCGAGTGCTTCCTCGGCATCGTCCCAGCCTGGGGTGGGACACAGCTGCTGCCGCGCCTCGTGGGGGCCGAGGCTGCCGTCAAGCTGATCGTCTCCAACCCCCTGCGCCAGAACCGCCGGCTCACCGGCGCGCAAGCGCTCGAGGTCGGCTTCGCGGACCGGCTGCTCGAGCCTGCGGAGTTCGTCGACGACTCGCTCGCGTTCCTCGTCGATCGGATGGGCGACGGCGCGGCAAACGGGGTCAGGCACCCGGACATGCCCCGGACGGATGATGTCGGCGAGATCGTCCGCCGCGCCCGTGCTCAACTCGACGACCAGGTTCACGGAGCAGCCCCGGCGCCCTACCGCGCTCTCGACCTGATCGAGGGCGCGGCCGGGTGGACAGTGGAAGAGGGATACCGGCAGGAGGAGGAGGCGCTCGCCGACCTCCTGCTCGGCCACGAGGCCCAGGCGTCCCTGTACGCGTTCGAGCTCGTCGAGCGTCGAGCGAAGCGTTCCCCGGGTCGGCCGAGCGCCGAGCCCGGTCCGGTGCGGAAGGTCGGAATCGTCGGCGCAGGCCTCATGGCCACGCAGCTGGCGAGCCTCTTCGTGCGACGGCTGGAGGTTCCCGTCGTCCTGCGCGACCTCGAGCAGGCAAGGGTGGACGAGGCTCTCGCCGGCGTTCGCGGCGAGCTGGAAGCAAACCGCGGCCGCTACGCCGAGGGCAAGGCGCGCTTCCTCGGCTCGCTCGTCACGGGATCAACCTCCTACGACGGGTTCCAGGACTGCGACCTCGTGCTCGAGGCGGTATTCGAGGACCTCGCTCTGAAGCGCGAGGTGTTACGCGAGGTCGAGCAGCTCGTCCGGCCGGACACGCTGCTCGCCACGAACACGTCAGCCCTGTCGGTGACGGAGATGGCCGCCGCGTTGGATCAGCCGGACCGGATGCTCGGCATGCACTTCTTCAACCCGGTGGCCGTCATGCCGCTCGTCGAGCTGGTCCACACCGCCCAGACCTCCGACGACTCGCTCGCCACGGCCTGGAGAGTTGCGGAGACGTTGAGGAAGAGCCCGGTGCTCGTGCGCGACGCCCCGGGATTCGTCGTCAACCGAGTGTTGATGCGCATGACCCAGGTCCTGCTGCGGGCACTCGAGAACGGCAACACGGTGGATGAGACGGACGAGGCGGTGCTTCGCCTGGGCTTGCCGATGGCGCCTTCCGTCCTGCTCCAGATGGTGGGTCCGCAGGTAGCGAAGGACGTGCTCGAGACCATGCACCTGGCCTATCCAGACCGCTTCTGGCCCTCGCCGGCCCTCACGTCCTATGCGTCGGGAAGCGACGAGCTCGAGCCGCTGCGAGACGAACGGCGCGACGTGGAGGAGATCACGACAGACGTGCTCGAGGCGATGGCCCAAGAGATCTTCCTCCTGCTCGAGGAAGGTGTCGTGGCAGAGGCCGCGGACGTGGACACGTGCCTCCTCCTCGGCGCAGGCTTTCCGTTCTTCCTCGGCGGGATCACGAGGCACCTCGACCAGGTCGGAATCTCAGAGGGAACTGTGGGGCGGCCCCTCGCCGAGGTGCGGGCCGCGGCCCGCATGCGCGTGTCGTAGCGTCTGACTTCGGTTTACAAACCGCAGGATTCGGTATCATTGTTAGAGCGCGCTCCCCGACAGAACCTCGTGCGAGCGCCGCACCTTGTGGACGTTGCAGCACGCGGACGTGCTGCACACATGCAGAAGACGACTGAGCACCCGACGATGATGCCTGAGGCAGGGGATACCCTCGCCGATGCCGCCGCGCGCGCCGACGCGTGGGCCGGCGAGCCGTTCCTGCGCCCGGACGAGGATCCCGACGTCGCCCTGGCTCCGGGGACGTCACGCCGCCGCGCGCTCGACGAGGCGCTCTCGGAGATCGCAGCCGGTCGCCAGGCCCCCTCCAGGGAGTGGAAGGTGCGCTTCGGACTCATGCTGGGGCTCGAGCGAGTGCTCAGCGAGCGGCCGCCTCATCTGGCGTCTGGTACCGAGTTGCGCCGGCATCAGGTCGACGCCCTCGCCGGAATGCTGACCGAGCTGATCGCCGCCAACCAGCAATCAGCCGAGCCGCAACTGAGCGTGAACGGGGCGACGGTCGAGGACCTTGCCGAGGGTGAGGACGATGAGGAAGAGGAGCTCGAGGGCGAGGAGCTCGAGGGCGACGAGCTCGACATGCCGGCGGCCGAGGACTCAGGCGCCGTGCGAAGGTTCCGCTTCCGGCATCCGACCGCCTCGGGCAAGACGATCGCCGCCGCCGGTTTCGTGGACGCGGCACGCTCGCTCGGGGTCCTGATCCTGACCCACCGCCGCCTCCTCGTGTCCCAGTTCAACCGCGAGCTGGCAACCGAGGGGTACGGCGACCGTTTCGCAGCGGCTATCGAGACGGGCAAGGATCCGCTCGCGGGCAATCCACTAACTATTCAGACGTACGCCTGGTTCGCGCGCCACGTCGGCGATCTGAGCCGGGACACGTACCAGCTCGTGATCTGCGACGAGGCTCACACCGCTCTCGGCGAGAAGACGAGCGCGGCCATCCGCAGTTTTCCGGAGCCGATCTACATCGGCATGACGGCCACCGAGAATCTGATCGCCAAGCAGGTCTCGGACGTCTTCCCGGCATCCGTCGACGATCTGCCCCTCGGCGACGCGGCGCGTCGCGGTTTGATCGCACCGCTTCGCAGCCTGCGTGTTCCTCCGGCGGCGGCGATCTCGTCCGTGCCCATCGTGGGTGGAGACTTCGACGAGGGTGCACTGGCAGCCGCGCTCGACCACCAGGCGCTGAACCAGGCCGCCGCAAGTCTGTATCGCGACCGTTTCGACCACACGCCGGGCATCGTCTACGCGGCGGGTGTCGACCACGCCTACAACCTCGCGACGGAGTTTCGGGCGGCCGGCCTCCGCGCCGAGGCCGTGAGCGGACGCACGCCTCCCGTCAAGCTGGCGGAAACCCTGGCGGCGTACGAGCGTGGCGAGATCAACGTCCTGATCAATGCGATGCTGCTCGCTGAAGGGTGGAACTCCCCGCGTGCCACCGTCTGCATGCACTTGGCCCCGACGGCCAGCCGCCGGGTGTACCAGCAGCGCATCGGCCGCATCATGCGAATCCATCCGCGCAAAGAGGCCGGTGTCGTGGTGGATTTCGTGCCCAAGTCTGCTACGCACAACGACCGCGTGATCTCGCTGCACAGCCTTCTCGATTCCGACTTCTACCGCGAAGGCGCGCGCGTGACCCCCGCGCCCCGCCGGCGCCTGCCCCGCCGTACGCGGCGCAAGCTCGCGCCCGCTGCGTGGCTCGTCCCGGTGACCCCCGACGTGAAACGGCGCCTCGGCGTGATCACCCGGGAATGGCAGCGGGTGGACCCGAAGTTCCTGGACGAGGACGAGCAGCGCTTCTGGGCCTCGATCGCCGGGCGACAGGTCCGCTTCGACGAGCGCGCCGAGTTCGCGAAGAAGCTCACCGACGGGCGCGCAAGCCGCGCCTGCCTCGAGCAGTTCCTCTTCACTTGCGCCGCGGAGAACCCGAACCGAAGGCTCAGAATGACGGCGCTGGCCGACCGCGCCGGGATGACGGTCGATCGTGCGAGCTTCGACGACCTCGTGACCCTCGTCATCCAGGCGCCGACGTGGGAGAAGGATCGTTTGCCGGGCGCCCGTGTCCTCCTGCGAGCGATCGGCGAAGGGAAAGCCGATGCGCCTGAGCAGATTCTCGCCCGCTGGACCTGGAAGCTCGCCCGCGCCACGCGCAAGGTGCAGGACCGCAGGGCGAGCGTCGAGTATCCGGAGGCGAAGCGTCTGCTAGGAGCCCTCGCGAACTCGCGCGGCCAGCGGCACGAGGAAAATGCAGCCAAGCTCGGCAAGGCTGCCCTCGAGGTCCCGATCCAGGTGGGCGTCGCGTTGCTGGCCTCGGCCGAGGGCTACACGCCTCGCGCGACGCAGGTTCTGGACGCGGCACGCGAGCGGCTCGGGACCTTCTCCGAGATAGCACACGCGCTGGCCGACAACCTGCCTGCGCCGAAGCTCACTTCCGGAAAGCCGCGACGCCGTCGCCGGCGGAAGCGTGGTGGGCAGCGACGGCCGACGGAGACCGCAGCAGCGCAGAACGGCACCGGCGAAACGGGCGGCGTCGACGTCACGAACCCGGCCACCGGGAACGGGGACTCGCCGGAAGGCGTGCCTTCCGACGTCGGCCCCACGCCGGTCGAGACCGCCGAGAAGCCGCAGACGCTTTAAGCCCGGCGCAAGAAATCGGGCGCTACGGTGCCGGAGGCTCGAGATGATGCTCGTCCTGCTCGCGATCGGTTTCCTCGCCGGTGTCATCACCGCGGTCTCGCCGTGCGTTCTACCGGTGCTGCCGATCCTGCTCGCCGGCTCGGCCAGCGGAGGCCGCAGGCGGCCGTACGCGATCATCGCCGGGCTCGTCGCGAGCTTCACCGTCTTCACCCTCACGGCTGCCTGGCTGCTCGACCAGCTTGGACTGCCCAAGGACTTCCTGAGGAATCTTGCGCTCGTTCTGCTCTTCCTCCTCGCCGCCACTCTCATCTTCCCGCAGGTCGGCCGACTGCTCGAGCGCCCGTTTCTGCCCCTGACGCGCCGACGTGGAGGCAATCTGGGCGGTGGCTTCGTGCTCGGGTTGAGCCTCGGACTCGTGTTCGTCCCGTGCGCCGGACCGGTGCTCGCCGCCGTAACCGTGCTCGCCGCCAACCGCAGCCTCGACGCCGAGTCGTTCCTCCTCACCTTCTCCTACGCCTTGGGCGCGGCGCTGCCCATGCTGGCCGTCGCCGTTACAGGGAACCGCGCGGTAGGCGCGACGAAGCTGATCCGCACGCATGCACAGAGCGTGCGCAGGGTACTCGGCGTCGTGATCGCCGCGACTGCGCTCGCGATCGTCTTCAACGTCGACCGGCGCTTCCAGACTGCCGTGCCCGGCTACACCGAGGCGCTCCAGCGACAGGTGGAGCGCAGCGGGCCGGCAGAGCGCGAGTTGGCTCGCGTGCGGGGCGCGCCGAGCGGCGCGGCGCGGGCGGAGCAGAGTGCGCCGCTCGAGGACTACGGGGCCGCTCCGGACTTCGTCGGAGTGTCGCAGTGGCTCAATACGCCCGCCGGATCGCCGCTCTCGCTGCCCCACCTGCGGGGAAACGTGGTGCTCGTCGATTTCTGGACGTACTCCTGCATCAACTGCCTGCGCACGCTCCCGTACGTGAAGGCATGGGACTCCGCGTACCGGCGGCGCGGTCTCACCATCGTCGGCGTCCACACGCCCGAGTTCGCGTTCGAGCATGTCGCGTCCAACGTGCGCAAGGCGGTCTCCAGCCTGGGGATCCGCTATCCGGTCGCGATCGACAACGACTACGAGACCTGGAACGCGTACTCGAATCAGTACTGGCCGGCGAAGTACTTGATCGACCGCCGCGGACATGTGCGTTACGCACATTTCGGAGAGGGCGAGTACGAGGAGACCGAAATGCTGATCCGGCGGCTGCTCGCGGAGCGTCCCGTGCGGCTGCCGCCCCCCGTCGAGGCAAAGGCGAAGGGGCCCTCGGGCGAGCGCACGACACCGGAGACGTATCTGGGCTACGCCCGCATCGACCGCTATGCCGGGTCAGCCATCCACAACGATCGCCCGGCGGCTTACCAGCTCCCGACCGCACTCGAGCAGGACGAGCTCGCCCTCGGGGGGGTCTGGCGGGTCGGGCACGAGCGCAGCGTGGCAGGCCGAGGGGCCCGTCTTCAGCTTCGCTACTACGCCCGCGACGTTCACCTCGTGCTCGGCGGATCGGGGCGCGTTGACGTGTTCCTGAACGGCAAGCGGCATGGCCGCGTAGCCGTTCGCGGTAGCCGTCTCTACACGCTCGTGAACGGTCGCGGGGCCGAAGAGGGCCTGCTCGAGCTACGTTTCGCGCCCGGGGTCTCGGCCTACGCGTTCACGTTCGGCTAGGCCCGGGGGGCCCTGCCGACTACCCCCCGCGGGGTCCGGACTCGCCGTTCCCGGACTCGCGCTCGCGCAGGTAGCGCGTGAGCTCGGCCGCAAGCGCGTCGCCCGACGGAATGTCGGCCTCCTCGCCGAGAGCGTCGGCGCGCTGCTCGAGCTCCTCCACGTAGGCCGCCGTATCGGCGTCGGAGGCGACGGCCTCGCTGACCTGCTCCGTGTAGTTGCTCGAGGCCTCCTCGAGCTCGGCCGTGTCGATCGTGCCCTCGACCAGGTCGGTAAGGCGCTCACAGAGCGCCTTCGCGGCGCGCGGGCTCGGAGTGAGGGAGACGTAGTGGGGCACCGCCGCCCAGAAGCTCACCGACGGGATCGACGCTCGCTTGCAAGCGTCGTGGAGCACGCCCACGATGCCGGTGGGACCTTCGTAGCGCGAGGCCGAGAGCCCGAGCGACTCCACGAGCGCGGGGTCGCTGGCGCTCCCGGTTACGGGAGAAGGGCGAGTGTGCGGGACATCGGCCAGCAGCGAGCCCAGCGTCACGACGAGCTCGACGCCGAGCTCGCCGGCCAGGCCGACGATGAGATCGGTGAAGGTTCTCCAGCGCAGATTCGGCTCGATGCCGAGGAGCAGGACCGCGTCGCGGTCGGTTCCCGGGACGCGAGCGTGGTAGAACGCGTTCTCGGGCCAGTCCACGCGCCGCGTCAGCCCCTCTTCGAGCGAGACGTGCGGTCGCGTCGCCTGAAAGTCGAAGAACGTCTCGGGATCGAACTCGGCGAAGCGCTCGGCCTCCCAGGTCTTCGCCAGATACCCGCCCGCGAGCGATGCGCCCTGACCGCCGTCGTTCCAGCCGCGAAAGGCGGCGATCATGAGAGGTCGGACGAGCTCGGGACGGGAAGAGAACTGCAACTCGGCTGGCATGGGGGAAGTCTACGCTGCGTCCGGGCCGTACAAGCGGGGCGGGCGCCACAGGAGCGTCACGAGCGCAACCGTCGCTGCCCAGACGGCGGTGGCCAGGATCACGTGCAAGAGTACGAGCCCCCACGGCAGCTCGGTGCGGTACTGCAGCTCGCCGAGCCCCATCTGCGCGAGCACCAGCCCCAGCAGCACGAGACCTGCCCGAAAGAGGCGCGGCAGCCGGTCGCGGCGCGCTGTGAGGTAGCCGAGGAGGTACAGGAGAGCGCAGCCGAACAGCGCGGTTACGCGCACGTGCACCCACAGCGTGTCGGGCAGCGTGCCGAGCCGCCGGATATCTGCGCGGTCGCCCGGGTGAGGCCCCGACGCAGTGACGAACGCGCCCGTGACGACGAGTCCCAGGCACGAGGCTGCAAGCACCAGCCCGAGCCGCCGAAGCTCGGGCGGCGGTCTCCCCGACGCACGTCCGCGAACGAGGCCGAGCCCCTCGATCGCCACCACAACCGCGCCGCCCAGCACGAGGAGAGCGAGCAGGAAGTGCGACATGACGAGCAGCGGGTGCAGGTCCGACACGATGGTCGCGAGGCCGAGCGGCGCCTGTGCGAACGTGCCGAGCGCGACACCGAGGGCCACGCGGCGCGTCCACCTCGGCAAGCCCGGCGTCCGCGTGGCGGCGAGCCAGCAGACGATGCTGAGCGTGATGGGGACGATCCCGAACACGCGATTTCCGAACTCGATGGCGCCGTGCACGTCGCTTGCCGGAAAGAAGCTCCGCTGCTCGCAGCCCGGCCAGCTCTCGCACCCGAGCCCCGAGGCGGTCAAACGGACGAGCGCGCCCGTGCCGACGATCGCG
>JACCTQ010000127.1 GCA_013812265.1 Actinomycetota bacterium | reverse complement strand
AGCTCCGAGGTATCGTGCTCACGGTGACGGCTGCCCGCGTCCGACGCAGCATCGTTCTCACGCTGACCGTGATGGCAGCGGTCGCGGGCCTGCACGCCGGCTACGAGCGCCTCGACACCAACTATGGGCACCTCGAGGATGGTGCCATCGTGGCGTGTGCGATCGTCGTCCTGATGGTCGCCGCGATGATGACCCCTCCGCCCCCGGAGGTGCGCCGCCCGCTACCACCGGCGCCGCTTCGCGTGTCGAAGGACGCGCCGTCCCCGGCTGAGCTCGTTGCCGGCCGGACGTCGCCCACCTGGCTGAATCGCTTTCGGAACTGAGACCACTCTTTTTCGCGGTGTGCGCAAGTTGGATTCGACCTGCGAACAAGGAGTGAGCATGACTAGAAGGACGTTGACCGTTGGATTGATCTGTCTCGTCGTGACGGCCCTAGCTGGAGCGGGCTGTGGCGGCGAGGAAAACGACGAGAACGCCCCGGCGTCTCCCCCCGCATCGGCGAGTGCGCCGTTCGACCGCGCCTTCATCGACGCGATGGTTCCGCATCATCGCGAGGCAATCGCGATGGCGCGCGAGGCGAAGAAGGCCGGTCTCAGCCAGCCGGAGCTCGTTGAGCTCGCAGACGACATCATCCTCACGCAGCAGCTCGAGATCGACGACATGCTGCAGTGGCGGGAGGAGTGGTTCGGTTCGAGGAAGCTCGATCCGAGCTCCGCCGCAAGCCTGGGGCTCGACGAGGACGCGATGGGCATGCAACACGACGCTGGTGCAATCGCGGCGGCCGACGATGTTGACGGTGCCTTCGCCGCTGGGATGATCCCTCACCACGAGGGCGCAATCGAGATGGCAGAGCTGGCCGAAGACGAGGGAGAGCACGCAGAGATCCGCGAGCTCGCCGAGGCGATCGTCGAGGGTCAAGGCAAGGAGATCGAGGTCTTGCGCCCCCACGCCGGGGGCCAGCACGGGGGTTAGGGACGCCGCGCAGGCGCCGGCTCACCGGCGCCTGCTCCCATCTCTGGTCTGACTCGCGACCCTACACTGGCCGGGTGAACCGGCGAACCGCGAGACCGGTCGTCGCAGCGCTCCTGTCGCTGGTCGTTCCTGGCGGCGGCCATCTCTATGCGGGCGCACGCAGGCGTGGTCTCATCTTGTTTGGAATCTGGGCCGCGCTCTGTCTCGGGGCCGCGGCCGCTCTCTTCCTGCAGCCGGTCGAGCTCGTGGCGGAGACGATCGGGTGGCCCCTGCTGGCCTCCGTGCTCTTGGTCAATGTCCTCGTCTTTGCCTTCCGCGTATTCGCGATCGTCGACGCCGGGCGGCAGGCACGCGGTTCCGCGGTCGCGCTTTTCTCCGTGGCCGGAATCGTCGTCGCCGCAGCGCTTCCACACGTGGCTGTCGGGTACATGGCCGTGCGCAGCTACGACGTGCTCACATCCGTGTTCGCCGACGAAGAGCCGCAGAGCGCGCTCCCAGCGCGGGGGCTGTTCGTCAGGCCACCGGTTCGCGAGACGCGACCGGCAAACTTCCAGCGCCGCAAGGCTCCTCGTGCGAGAAACGCGCCGGCACAGGCCGCCGTTCCGTCCAAGCCCCTCGAAGCCTCCCGCCGGATCGTTCTCGGCAGTGCCGACTGGTCGCAGCAGCCGTGGGTCACGATTCTCCTGCTCGGAAGCGATCGCGGCCCCGGACAATGGGGCGAGCGCACGGACACGATGATCGTCGCGGGCCTGCAGCGGAAGACAGGCCGGGCGGTTGTATTCGGGGTACCGCGGAACCTCGTCCAGGTTCCCCTCGTGGACACCGCCGGATCCGGACTGCCTCCCTTCAAGGAACCGCTGAATGCCCTGTATTCCTTCGCCCGCACGCGGCCGGAGCTCTTCCCCGGGGGGAGCGACCCGGGCGCAACAGCGTTGAAACAGGCTATCTCCCGCCTGCTCGGCCTTCGCGTCGATTACTACGCGCTCGTCGACCTCGACGGCTTCCGCGACATGGTGGACGCGCTCGGCGGAGTGGAGATCCTCGTCAAGGAGCGCCTGGTCGACGAGGTGACCCGGCCGGCTCCGGGCGAGACGAAGCCCAGGATCGACGTCTATCCCGGGCGGACGTATCGGTTCTCGGGACGCACGGCGCTCGCTTACGTCCGCTCGCGGAAGGCGTCGAACGACTATCGCAGGATGGCGCGCCAGCGCTGCTTCCTGAGCGCCTTGGCGAGCCAACTCGACGTCCTCGCCGTACTACGGAATTTCGTCACGCTGGCGAGCACCGTGAAGTCGAGCGTGCGCACGGACATCCCGCTCGACCGCTCGCTCGACCTGGTTCGGCTCGCGGCCGGGGTCGATCCGAAGCAGACGCTGACGGAGACCTTCGGCGTTCCCTACATCGCGCGCCGGCGCCGGAGTGACCGCTACCCGATCCCGGACATGCGCAAGATCCAGGCGGCCGTGCGGGACGTGATCGTCCGGCCCGAGCGGGCAGACCGCCGACACATCGCGACCACCGCCGCGTCCTGCTGAAGGCCCGTCCGGGCGAACGAGCGGCGACAAGGCCGTCCTCGCCGCCGAGCAGATCGCGACGCCCCAGGCCCGAGCAAGTGCTACATCAACGCCGCGACGGCCCCCTGACTACGGTGAGCCCGGCTGCAACTGCTCTTCGGTGAGGCGCTCGCGCCCCTTGAAGCGGAATGCGTCGAGAAACTCGGTGAACGCGCCCTCGTCGAAGCGCGCGCATTGCGCCAGTTTGCCCTCCCCGTAGTAGTCGGCCTCTGCGCCGCGCGCCTGGTCGAAGAACCAGGCAGTCAGTGCGATCCGGTCGCCGAGCCGCGGTAGCGGCGCAAGGATGAGCCCGGCCGGATCCTCGTCGTAGAACGACTGCAGTTGCGCGACGGTCTCGGTCGGAACATTGCGGCCGTAGTGGATCACCACGGCCCCGTGCTCCATGTTGTGCAGCGTGCGAACGAGCGGCACCGGCTCCTCGAAGGCTCCGAACACCGCCGTCTCGCCGAAGTGCGGACCGCTCGTCGGTGGAAAGGAGTTCCAGTTCGGCTTCGTCTGCAGAGACGGCACGTCCGAGTGGTCGGACTTGTTCGGTAGGGCCGGGTAGGTGGTGAACGTGCAGCCGGCCGCCGTCATCTTCTCGGCCACGCCGCTCTCTCCGTCGCCACCGAGCACGGTCAGGGCGAGGATCACCGCGGCCAGTGCGAGGAAGCCCGACGCGGCCAGGCCGTAGAGGAGCAGCCGCTGCCGATCCGTCCCGGAGCCACTCGCACCTCGCTTGCTCCCGGTGCGAACTTTTGGCGCCTGGACCGGACGACGCGGCGGCGTAGGCGTGCGCGTCTTCTTGGCCACCGGCGGGCGATGGTACCAGCGACCACGGCGGCGGCCCCTTTGTCAGACCACCCTTGACGCGGCCGCCTGTTTACCAGATGCTCTCGACATCGTTACCAGCTGGGGACCGGGGGTTTTCTTCGCCGCGCCATGTCAGGCGGTAGGTTCGTGGCTCACTCACTAGGCCAGGGGAGGCATTCAGACTCATGTTGAAAGATCGGCGCTCGTTGGCGCTCGCCGCGATTGCGGCCTCGATTCTCGTCGTCGCCGTTTCCATCGCTGCGGCAGCGCCGCAGCCCAAACGGCCGTCAACGTCGAAGCCGCACCGGCCGCTGTCGAAGAAACCGGCCGCGCAGAAGGTGATCCTGTTCGCGTCCGACGGCATGCGACCCGACCTCGTGGACAAGTACGCGGCCGCGGGCGCCATGCCGACCTACCAGACGCTGATCCAGAACGGCACCAAGGGTGACAACGGCCTGCTCCAGGGATTCCCGCCCAACACGGGCGTGGGCTGGCACACGCTCGCGACCGGCACCTGGCCCAGCGAGCACGGCTCCACGAACAACACGTACTTCCGGGCCGGCGAGAGCAATTTCAACAACCGCACTTCCGCACTCGGGACGCCGGGCCTGCTCCAGGCCGACACCATCGCCCAGGCGGCCGAGCGGCGCGGCAAGAAAATCGTCTCCGTGGAGTGGGTCGGCGCGCGCGACTACGTGCCGGCGCTGCAGGGGCCCGTCGTCGACTTCAGGCAGTTCTTCTCCGGGCGCGGCGTCGTTCTCAACTACGACATCCCGGGGCAGCTCTCGAGCTCCTTCGGTGTCGAGTACCAGAAGGTGGCCCTCGAGCCGGCGACAGGCTGGTCGAATGCGCCGGCCTCGCACAGCCCGGCCCAGCAGCAGCGGTTCAGGATCCCGAACACAGCCTTCCCGGCCTCAGCGAACACCGACCGCTTCTTCGACCTCTACATCTACGACTCGACGAACGACAATACGAGGAACTACGACCGCGTGCTCCTGCTCTCCTCGACCGCGAACAAGGTGGTCCCGGGCGTCGTACCGACCGGTGCGCCCGCGGGCACGGTTGCACCCCCCGTCCAAGATGTCGTGACCCTGAAGCAGGGCGACTGGGCGGACCTCAAGGTCAAGCTGCTCGGGCCGCGCGAGGGCGCGACGGCGGGCTTCTACGTCAAGGCGATCGACATCGCCCCCGACCTCTCCCGCTTCCGCGTCTATTTCACCTCGATCGCGCGGTCGAACGCCACGTACAACGGCTGCACGACCGGGCCGACCTGCTCGGCGGACTTCGCCGAGACGCTCGCATCGCGCTTTCCGTCGTCGACCGCGGCCGACTTCGCCCCGCTCGAGGCGCTGATCATCGACGAGCAGACCTACGTCGAGCAGGGGCAGAAATGGGCCGACGCCCACCTCGCCTACCTCCGCTACATCTTCCAGGACCTGCGGGTGCAGGCGGATCTCCTCATGATCGGAAACCCGGTGACGGACGAGTTCAGCCACCAGTTCATGGGCCTCGTCACCCCGACCGACATGGATGGCAAAGCCAACCCGTACTACGACGACGTGGACGGTGACGGCACCAAGGACAACCGGATTGCCGCACGGGAGGGCTACATCCGCGAGGCCTATCACGAGGCCGACCAGACGCTCGCCCTGGGGCGACAGTTGATGGGCGGCACTCCCACTGTGTTCGCCTCGTCCGACCACGGATTCGCCCCGCAGTGGTACGCCGTCAACGCAGGGACCGTACTCGCCGGAGCGGGCCTGCAGGGAACCGAGCAGACCTCGAACTGCCGCACCGGCGGTGGCACCAACCTCGCCAAGGCGTGCTGGGCCGGCGGGACCGCGCAGATCTACGTCAACTCGACGCTGCCGTCGGGCACGACCTACGAGCAGGTGCGGAACCGAATCATCGAAGCTTTCCAGGCTGTCAAGGACCCGGCGAATCCAAGCGCGAAGGTGTTCGACAAGATCTTCAAGAAGGAAGAGCTCCGGAACGTTGACGGCACCGACGCGCTGCACCCCAACAGGAGCGGCGACATCGTGGTCGTCACGCGGCCGCCGTACCAGTGGGACGCGGCCACTCCGGGCAAGGTGGTCGCGTTCTCGCAGTTCTTCGGCCAGCACGGCTACATGCCGAACCTGGTCGACCTGCCGCACAACGTGAACCTTCACGGCACGTTCGTGGCCTCCGGGCCCGGCATCGTGAAGCAACCGAGCGTCTCGAACGTGCGGGCGATCGACGTCGCCCCCACCATCGCGTTCCTCATGGGCATCCCCGGCCCGCACAACGCGCGCGGAAAGATCCTCTATCCGCTCGTCACGTCGAACGCGAATCAGTTCAAGGAGGTCTCGGTCATCCACATCAGCGACTGGCACGGGCGCCTGGAATCGCTCGACGAGGCTGCCGACACGCTCGGTCCCACCTTCAAGATCGGCGGCGCGGCCATCCTCAAGACGTGGTTCGACACCTACCGGGCCGAGGCGCGGGACGGGCACATGACCCTCACCGCAGGTGACTCGATCGGTGCCACGCCGCCGCTCTCGTCGTTCTTCGGCGACCGCCCGGCCATCGAGATGATGAACATGATGGGCTTCAGCGCCGACGGCGTGGGCAACCACAACTTCGACCGCGGGCAGCAGTACTTCCGCAATACGCTGGTGCCGCTCGCGCGCTTCCCGTACCTGTCGGTGAACGTCGTGGACGCGAAGGGCAAGAGGCCGAAGCAATGGGCGGCGTCGAAGGTCTTCACCTTCGGAGGAGTCAAGATCGGCGTCATCGGGGCGTCGAATCCGGATATCCCACAGCTCGTCAACCCACAGTTCTTCCGGCCGCTCGAGGTCAAGGCGCCGGCGCCGGCGATCCGCGCGGAGGCGAAGCGGCTGCGCGCCAAGGGCGTCAAGGTGATCGTGGTGATCGTCCACCTCGGCGCGACGTCCGGGACGATCACGGCTCCGTGGGGCCCGCTGACCGAGCTCGCCGAGGCGATCTCACCGCCCGGCGCCGGGTCGAACGGGCTCGTCGACGCGCTGATCGGCGACCACAGCGACAACCAGGTCAACACGATCGGCTACCACAACATGCTGATCACGGAGAACCGGAGCTACGGCGTCAGGTTCACCCGCATCCGGCTGACGATCGAGCGGGAGACCGGCCGCGTTGTCTACCGCACGGCCGACTTCCACAAGCCGTGGGCGATCGGGACAACGCCGGACGCTCCGATCCAGGCCCGACTCAACGAGCTCACCTCGCAGCTCGGCCCCATCCTCCGCTCGTTGATCGGGACCTCCACGGTGCCGATTCTGCGATCGGACGCCTGCGGCAACGCGCAGGGCCGGACGTGCGAGTCCCGGGTCGGGAACCTGATAGCGGACGCGATGCGAAGCACGTACAGCACGGACTTCGCGATCACGAACTCCGGCGGCATCCGCTCCGATATCACGTGCGCCGGCAACGAGACGCTGAACTGCCCGGCGTCCCCGACGCCGCCGTACCAGATCACGCGCGGACAGGTGCTGACGGTGCTGCCCTTCGGAAACGTCGTCGTCACCGTCCCGGTCACCGGAGCGCAGCTCAAGCAGCAGCTCGAGAACGGCGTCTTCCTGCCCGGAGCGCAGGGGCGCTTCCCGCAGGTCTCGGGGCTCTGCTTCACCTACGAGCCGAGCAAGCCTGCCGGGAGCCGCGTCACATCCGTCGTTCGCGCCACGAGCACCGGCTGCACCACCACGGCGGTCGACCTCAGCGAGACGGCCAGGTACACGTTGGCCGAGAACGACTTCATGTCGTTCGGCGGCGACGGCTACCTCTTCCTCGCCGACAAGACGGCGACCCGTGGGATCATGGACGAGGTCGTCGCCGATTACATCAAGGCGAACACACCGGTCACGCCGGCGATCCAGGGCCGCGTCAAGTGCGTCGGTACCGGCTGCCCGACGATCACGGCGCCGTAGAACCGGGCAAATCCCCCG
>JACCTQ010000215.1 GCA_013812265.1 Actinomycetota bacterium | reverse complement strand
CACCGGAGCCAGCTGCGCGGGGCACAGGCGAATCCGCGCTACGCACGATGTCGCGGCTGACGACGGCGGGCCTGAGCGGCTGGTGTGAAGGCGCCGCCAGGACAGCCTGCCGATCGCGATCCAGAAGCTGCGGAAGCGGTGGGAGTATCGACGCAGGGCCGCTCGCGCTCAGCCAGAGCGCGCTGCAGAGGACGAGTCCGGCTCCCGCGAAGGAAAGATTGACGAGGAGTCCTGCCTGCGCGCGCACCGCCCGACCATCTCAGACTTCCCACGCCATGTTGTCCCCCGTTCGGAGTCAGGATGCAAGCCCGCGTCAGGACTGCTCTGCTGCGGCCACTTTGGGGATCAGGTTGGCCGCGGCTTCGCCGAGCAACTGGAGCGCCGCGCGCAGGCCAGCGTCACCTTCCTGCTCGGTGGCGAGCGCATTCGCTCGCTCCTGAATGCTTTCGAGCTCCTCCTGTGTAAACAGTTCTGCCACGTCAGCCTCCCTGAGTCAGCGATCTCGGATGACCCTCAGTTAACCATCGGCGCCACCCGGGCGTTTCGGAAACGTGGTTCGCGAGCAGCACTCTGCGGACGAGAACGATGCGAAGCGAGGTGAACGTGTCGATGGGAGACAGGCAGGAACAACACACCGAGGAGCAGATCCAGGTCCGGCAGGTGACCAACTTGCAGGCGTCGTGGACGGAGGAGGAACGGGGAGCGCCAGGCGCGTTCACGTTCCAGCTGATCCTCGACAACGGCGTCGACGAGTACATCCTGCGGCCGACCGCGGACGACGCCGACCTGCTCTTCCGGCTGTTCGAGCGGAGCGAGAGCGCGCATTTCGATCTGGGTCGCAAGGTGCTCATGTTCAACAGCCTCGCCGCGGCCTAGGGGCCGGTCCAGAAAGTGGCCGCGGTGGATGACGCGCGAAAAATTCCGGCAGGCAAGGACGCAGGGAGCACGAATATGCGGGCATATTTGGGCGACCGAGGACGCCGCCTGGCGGGATTTGGCGCCTGTCAGGCGCCCTGGTCGACTTTCTGGACAGCCCCTAGGCCCTAGCCGCGGACTCGAAGTGGCCGCGAGAAGCTCGAGCGGCCAGCAGCGTCGATGAGCTGCAGCCGGTAGAAGAGCGTCCGCCTGCCGGCTGGCGCGAGGTCGTCGTACCGGTATTCCGCTCCGCCGATGAGGCCGACCGCCCGCGCGGCGATGAGCCGCGGGTTCACCCTCCGGTAACCACTCTGCCGGGAGCCGCTCCTCCACACGTTGAACCCGAGCTGTCCCTCCTCTGCGGCCGTCCTCCAGGCAAGCACCACGCGCCGGCCGCCGGAAAGCGATGCTCGGAAGGACATGAGCATCACCGCCGTTGTGGACCCGCACGGCGTCGCTGCCGCGACCGCCCAGTCGGCGGCCGTGTCGGAGTCGGCCGTTCCCGACCGCTGGAGCGTCTCACCGGTATTTGCCGGTGACGCGCCGGCGGCGGGTGCGAAGCAGCCGGTCCCCGACCCCCAGACGACGCAGTCGATCACCGTGCCACCCGCGTCCTTCAGCAGCACCGAATCGCCCCCGTTGCTCAACCCGTTCCCGATCGCGCCGTCCCCAAGCGTGAGGAAGGGGTTGGCGTAGCCGGCGTGCTCAGCAAGGAAGCCCTCCGAGGAGGCCGCGAGGACGACGCACTTGCCCGGTGCCAGCGTCACCGTGGGGACGGGATCGGTGCCTCCGTTGTCCGTGACCGTCCAGTCGGCGAGCGTTATCGCCGAGCTCCCGACGTTCGCAAGCTCCAGCCACTCGTTGCGGGTGTCGGTGCCGCCGAGGACGGGATCGGCCTCCACCTCGCTGAGCTGGATCGAGGTCGACACCGCGGGCGCCGTCATGGCGACACACGAGGACCCTGTTGCTGCTCCGGTAGGCGAAACGGAAACGACGCTGGCGGCTAGCAGGACGGCGGACAGCAAGCTGAGGCGCCCGACACGGCGGTGCATTTTTCCCTCCAGTTTGGCCGACGAGTACGACCAGCCGAGTGAAGCACCGAGCCGCCGACGACGCCAGCTGTCCAGAGCAGACAGCGGGAGGGCATTTTCCCCGCATAGGCAGACAAAAGGCGGGCATCGCGCCCGCCTCGTTGTCACACAGTTGTTACAGAGTTTAGGACGCTACCTCGCCCTGCTTGACCTCGCCGCGCCAGGCACCGGACTCGGAGCCGCGACTCTCGATCAACTCCTTGAAGCGCTCGAGATCGCCCTTCACGCGGCGGTCGTCGGCACCGATCGCGC
>JACCTQ010000173.1 GCA_013812265.1 Actinomycetota bacterium | reverse complement strand
CGGCGCATGATCGAGTCGAATCTTCGGCTCGTCGTCTCGATCGCCAAGGGCTACCGTGGGCTTGGCGTACCGTTCCTGGATCTGATCCAGGAAGGCACGCTGGGACTCAACCGCGCGGTCGAGAAGTTCGACTGGCGGCGCGGCTACAAGTTCTCGACCTACGCCACGTGGTGGATCCGGCAGTCGGTGCAGCGCGCCGTCGCGAACCACGCGCGCACGATCCGCGTGCCCGTCCACGTCGTCGAGCGCCAGCAGAAGCTGTCGCGAGCCGCTCGCCGGCTCGAGGTGGAGCTTGGTCGCGAGGCGACCAAGGCCGAGCTCGCCGAGGCGACCGGCCTGCCGCTTCAGCACGTCGACGAGGCGCTGGGCGCCGCGCTCGCATCGGTCTCGCTGAACCAGACCGTGGGCGCCGACGACGAGGGTGAGCTGGGCGACCTGTTCGCCGACCGCGAGGCCGCCGATCCGTTCGACGAGGCCGAGGAATCGCTTCGCCGGCAGGGCGTGCGGCGCGCGCTCGACGCTCTTCCGGAGCGAGAGCGGCGGATCCTGGAGCTTCGCTTCGGCTTCGAGGGTGAGCCCTGGACGCTCGAGGCCATCGGCCACGAGCTCGACCTCACGCGCGAACGCGTCCGGCAGTTAGAGGGCCAGGCCCTCGCGAGGCTCGCGGCGATCCGCGATCTCTCCTCCGTCGCGGCCGTCTAACTTCTTCTCCCGGTTGCTCGTCGCACGTTCATGGGATACTGAACCCCCGGGCTTGGATGATTTTCGAGGGAGGAGTATTCAATGGCGAGAAGGCTGAGAAAGCCAGTCGCGTTACTTGCCGTCGCACTCGTCGCACTAACGGCGGCGAGTCTGGGCGGCGCTGGGCACCAGAGTCGCACGCTTGTCTTCGGGGCGTCACGGGATCCATTGATCCTGGATCCGATCCTCGTCTCTGACGGCGAGTCGCTCCGTCCGATCCGTCAGATCTTCGAGGGACTCATGACGGTCGTCCCGGGGACTGCGCGGGTAGGACCGAGCCTTGCGCGTAGCTTCAAGGCCAGCAACAAGGGTCGGACGTACACGTTTGCCCTGCGCAAGGGCGTTCGTTTCCACGACAACACGCAGTTCAACGCGCAGGCGGTCTGCTTCAACTTCAAGCGCTGGTACAACTTCAAGGGTCCGTTCCAGTCGTCGGCCGCGACGTCGTACTGGCAGAGCATCTTCGGCGGCTTCCAGACGACGGTGGGCAATACGAGCGCTCCCGTCGGTCAGCAGCAAAGCCTCTTCCGCAGCTGTCAGGTCGTGAACCGCTACACGGCTCGGATCAACCTGACCCGGCCGTCGGCCTCCTTCATCGGTGCGCTCTCGCTGCCGTCCTTCTCGATCTCGAGCCCGGCGGCTCTTCGGCGCTACGAGGCCGACAAAGCCGAGCTTCGCGGCGGCTCGCCCGTGTTCACCGGCTCGTACGGATTCGAGCATCCGACGGGAACGGGACCGTTCAGGTTCGAGTCGTGGCGCCGCGGCGAGAGACTCACGCTCGCCCGGTTCTCGCGCTACTGGGGACCGAAGGCACACCTCTCGCGGATCATCTTCCGTCCCATCACGACCAACGCCGGGCGCCTGCAGGCGCTCCAGACGGGAGAGGTGCAGGGCTACGACCTCGTCGACCCGCAGGACATGGCGACGATCCGCAGCAACCGGAGCCTCCGGCTGCTCAACCGCCCGCAGTTCAACGTCGCGTACGTCGCGATCAACCAGCAGCAGGAGCCGATGAACCGGCTGGCCGTCAGGCAGGCCGTCGCGTACGGGCTCGACCGCCAAGCGGTTATCCGTTCGTCGATCTACGCCGGTCGCGGCGAGGTGGCCCACGCCTTCATGCCACCGAGTCTCCCCGGCTATGCGAAGAACGTGAAGAAGTACAAGTACGACCCCGCGCGGTCGCGGCGACTGCTGCAAGGCGCAGGCTTGCGGCTGCCCGTGCGGATCGAGTTCTGGTATCCGAGCGGCGTTCAGCGACCGTACATGCCGGATCCGCCTCGCATCTTCCAGGCGTTCGCGGCGAGCCTCGAACGCGCGGGCTTCGATGTCGTGCCGCGCAGTGCTCCGTGGAGTCCGGACTACCTGAACGCGGCTCAGACCGGCAAAGCGGGCCATCTCCATCTGCTCGGCTGGACGGGCGACTACGCCGACGCGGACAACTTCCTGGGCGAGTTCTTCCAGGCCCCCAAGCCGCAGTGGGGCTTTAACAATCGAGCGATCCACCGGATCCTCGAAAGGGCCGAGGCAGAGACGAACACCAAGAAGCGGACGGCGCTGTACCAGCAGGCGAACCGCCAGATCATGCAGTTCCTTCCGGGCATCCCGTACGCGCACACGAAGCCGGCGCTTGGCTTCCAGACGCGGGTGAGGGGTTACATCGCAAGCCCGGTGTCCCTGGAACCGTTCCGGCTGGTCTTCTACGGAGGCGGCACGTAGGACGTTTCGACGCGATCGGCGGACGGGGGCGGGCTCACTATCCCGCCCCTCGTCCGCCGGTGCGCACATTGCGCTAAGACTTCGCCGATGCGGTCTCCGAAGAGCCCCATACCGGCATGCCGTGACCGTGAGATCAGTGCGCTAGCGATGCGTGCCCTGCGCCGGCCGGCCGGCCGCGGACGAGACGACCAGGCCCGCTGATGCTTCGCTTCATCGTTCGCCGACTGCTGCTCCTCGTCCCGATCCTGCTCGGGCTCTCGATTCTCGTCTTCGTCTTCATCCGCGCTCTGCCGGGCAGCCCGGCAGAGTCGCTGCTGGGCGAGCGGGCCACTCCCGAGGCGATAGCACAGGTACGGGAGCAGTACGGGCTCGACGATCCGATCTACATCCAGTACGCGAAATATCTCGAGACCACGGTGGCAGAATTCGACCTCGGCGTCAGCATCGTCTCGCGCCGAGACGTCACAGCCGAGCTCAAGGAACGGTTTCCCGCCACGGTGGAGCTGGCGCTCGCGGCGATGCTGTTCTCCGTCGGTCTCGGTATCCCGCTCGGGTTCTTCGCCGCGAAGCGCTACGGCGGCATCGTGGATCACACGAGCCTCGTCGCGTCGTTGATCGGGATCTCGATCCCGATCTTCTTCCTGGCCCTGGTGCTGAAATACGTCTTCGCGGTGAGGCTTGGCTGGTTTCCGAGCGTCGGGCGGATCGACGTCCTGATCGATCTCGAGCCGCGGACGAACTTCTACGTCATCGACGCGATCATCGCGCGCGACTGGACGGCGCTCCGGGACGTCCTCGAGCACCTCGTCTTGCCCGCCGTCGCGCTGGGATCGATTCCGCTCGCGATCGTCGCGAGGATCACTCGAGCCGCCGTCCTCGACGTGCAGAACGAGGATTACGTTCGCACCGCGCGCGCGAAGGGGCTCTCACCCCGCATCGTCGATAGCAGACATGTTCTGCGGAACGCGTTGCTGCCGGTCTCGACGATCATCGGGCTCCAGACGGGCCTGCTGCTGTCCGGAGCGGTCTTGACCGAGACGGTGTTTGCGCGGCCCGGGATGGGGACCTGGCTTACCGACGCCATCTTCAACCGCGACTATCCCGTCCTGCAGGCCGGGATCCTGTTCCTCTCCATCGTCTTCGTGCTCGTCAACCTCGTCGTCGACATCTCGTACGCGATCATCAACCCGCGAATTCGCTACAGCTCCTGATGTCCGTCGCCGAGCTCGAGTCCCGGGAAATCCAGCTCGAGGCGCCGAGCGGGCTTGGAAGCGAGGCCTGGCGGCGACTGCGCAGGAACCCGGGCGCGATCATCGGATTCATCTTCGTGCTGGCGTTCGTTTTCGCCGCGGTCTTCGCGCCCCTGATCGCGCCGTACGGACCGCTGGACCAGGCGAAGGCAGGCATCCTCGATACGCAGTCGCCGTCTGCGGACTACTGGTTCGGCCTCGACGAGCTCGGCCGCGACGAGTTCTCGCGCGTGATCTACGGCGCGCGCTACTCGCTGCTCATCGGCGTGGTCTCGGTCGCCGTCGGGCTCTCGATCGGCCTACTTCTCGGTGCGATCGCGGGCTACGTCGGCGGGTTCATCGACTCGCTGATCATGCGTGTGATGGACATCATGCTGTCGGTTCCGGGGCTGCTGCTCGCCATCGGGATCGTCGCCGCTCTCGGCCAGGGCCTCTGGCAGATCATGGTCGCGGTCGGCGTCACGAACATTCCGATCTTCGCGCGGCTTCTGCGCGGGTCGGTGCTCGCTCAACGCGAGAGCGACTTCGTCCTGGCCGCGCGGGCGGTCGGGGTCCGCCGGAGGGTTATCCTCGCGTCCCACATCCTGCCGAACGCCATCTCGCCGGTGATCGTCCAGGGCACGCTCGCGCTGGCGACCGCCATCATCGATGTCGCTGGCCTCGGCTTTCTCGGGCTCGGTCCACAGGATCCTGCGACGCCCGAGTGGGGCACGATGCTGGCGGGCTCGGACCGGTATCTGCAGTCGGCGCCGTATCTCGCGATAATTCCGGGCCTCGCGATCGTCGTCTCCGTCCTCGGCTTCAACCTGATCGGCGATGGATTGCGCGAAGCCCTCGACCCCAAGCTGCGTGGACGAAGCTAGGCAGGCTCTCCTCACGGTCGAGGATCTCCGCGTCGAGTTCTGGACGGCGCGCGGAACCGTGCATGCCGTGAACGGCATCTCGTTCGACATCGCGGCGGGCGAGACACTCGGCATCGTC
>JACCTQ010000095.1 GCA_013812265.1 Actinomycetota bacterium | reverse complement strand
GATCATCTCAGGCGGCGGCGCCTGCCGCTCCAGGCGAAGCTCGAGCTCGGGCGGAGCGACGACCCACTGGAGCACGAGGCCGAGCGATTGGCGAATCGAGTGCTGCGGGCGCCCTCGTCGGAAGCCCTCCTGCAGCGCTCGCCCCGGCGGGATGGACGAGTGGAAGGGGGCGTGGGGACGGTGCCGTCCGTCGTGACCGACGTGCTCGGGTCTCCCGGTCGGCCCTTCGAGCCGGAGACGCGCGCATTCTTCGAGCCGCGCCTTGGGCTCGATCTCTCCGGCGTACGGGTGCACGACGATGCGACGGCCGCGGCATCGGCGTCCGCCGTCGATGCTCGCGCCTACACGGTCGGGAGCCACGTCGTCTTCGGCGAAGGCCGCCATGCCCCATCGAGCGTGGAGGGGCGGCGACTCATCGCGCACGAGCTCGTCCACGTCGCGCAGCAGCGCGGACCAGAGGGCGCCGGCGGCGTGCTTCGGCGCTCGCTCGTGTATGCGAGTGGCTATCCCCGCCGGTTCGCATCGGACGCGGCGGAGACACGTTGCGTCGAGGCCGCGGCTGCGGTCTGCAAGTGGTCGCCGGCCTCGATCGATTTCGAGGCGACGGCGACGAGGTCCGGCGGCGGCGTCGGACGCGCGAGCTTCGTGACGCTGCTGACGTGGATCGAGGCCCAGGCCCCGGGGTCAATCACGGAGCTCGGGCTGATCGGGCATGCGAACTCGGACAACTTCGGCCTCAGCGGGAGGATCACGGCACACGACGTCTGGTTCACGCCGCCGGGGCTGATCGGCGCCGAGTCGATCGCCGCCAACGCGGCCCTCGTCGAGCGCGTCAGAGACCGCTTCGCCCCCGACGCCGTGATCACGCTCTTCGGCTGCAATGCGGGCGTGGGTGGTGCCCTGCTGGACGCCCTGAGCCGGGCTTTCCACGTGTGCGTGCGCGGCTTCAGCAACGAGATCCTCACGTGCATCGAGTGGTCGACCCCCAGCCGGGAGATCACGTCTCGCGGGAAGGTGTTCGACCGGGGCCAGGTCGTCCTGGATCCGCCGTTGTGCAGGAACTTCCACGAGAACGTGCGGAGCCTCGCGCCGGATCGGGAGTCATGTGCCGGGGCTCCGCAGACCACGCCCGCCGTGGCCGCCGCCCCCGCGCCGGCGCCCCCTCGGGATCTTCGCTGGACGACATCGGCGTCGCTCGGCGCGGAGCTCGCGCCGGAGCTGAGAGCGCTCGGGACGGTCGGGGCGCGACTCTCCCTGCGCCCGGATGCCGTCGCTGTCTTCAACCCGGTCGTCGGACTCAACATCCTCTACGCGCCCCCCGGGGGCGCCGGCTCCGGCCACTTGTTTGCGGCGGTCGCGGACATCGGGCTGAGGATCCAGCGGCCGCTGAAAGGCGCCTACCTCGACCTCTCCGCCGGCGGGTTCGTCGGCTTCGAGGCGGAGGCAGCCGGCGCAAGGACGACCGCCGGCCTCGGCGGGGCGATCGGCGCTGGCTGGCGCTGGGAGCGCGTCGAGCTGGGACCGGAGGTGCGAGCGCTCCTGCCGCTGACGGTGGGCGACGAGAGCCGCGTCCTCGTCGTGGGACGGGCCGCCTGGCGCTTCTGACGCCAACGTCGGCCGACGGCGGCAGTTGGGCGGCAGCTGGTTGACGGTGAAGTGCCCGGGGGCCTCGCGGTCGAGGCTCCTCGTTCCACTCGTGATGGTGCTCGATCCTCGCTTCGCCGCGATCCCCGTGTTCGCCGCGGGCACCGGCCTGCGACCCGAGGAATGGCTCGTCCTGGAGAGGCGTGACGTCGCGACCGACTGGCCCCGGTCGTGCACGTTCGCAGGGTCTACTCCGTGCGGACGACTGAAGAAATAGACCCTGGACACTCAGATGGAACTTCGCTTACAGCGTCGGTGATGACTGGCCAGCCCATCACGTCAGGAAGGATCGAGGAGGTGGCCGCACGGCTTGTGGCCACCGAGCTGGAGTTCGCGGAGCCCGCGAGTCGGCTTGGCCTCCCACCACTGCATCTGCGCGGGCATGGCGACGAACTCCTCATGGCGGTCGATTTCGCGAGTCACAGGCAAGTCCAACCCGCGCGCCCCACAGGCGTTGGGTCGATGCTTTCGGCCCGTTGCCCTAAGATCGCCTTTGCACGTAGGACTATCGTTCAAGTGTGCCGCGGAACACGCGGCGGTTGTGTGGATGCCCACTATGGGAACGGTTGCACCACAGAACAGCGGGAGCGCAGAGCCGAAGCAGCGGGTACCCGTTCACCTCGGGCTGGAGCTGACGCTCGCCTACGCCTTGGTCGCAGGAGGGTTGATTACGCTGCGCGCAATCGTTGACGATCTCGACTTTCTCTCGACCGGTGTCCGGTCGATTATGACCCTGGTGTCGTCAAGCGCGGCCCGGGGGTGACGCGATGAGCCGTGAGGTAGACCGGAGATCAACGAGCAGGCGGGGCGCGGTGGGGCCTGAGCGCGAGTCGCACCTCGGGTCGGCGGCCGAGGAGGTCTCGCAAAGCCTCCCGGGCGAGCAGCGCGTTCGGATCGGAAGGATGGATCCGACGACCGGCAACCCGGCGACGCTCGCCATCGAGGGTGCGCCGGCGGAGGAGGGGAACTACGTCGCCCGAGCCCTCAGCCACGCACAGGCGGTGAAGGACGCGCTCGGCTTCGCGGCCGAGCAACCGCCGGAGTTCTCACCGGATCCGAACGTGCAGAGGGCGTCGAGCGGGGCCCGCGCCGTCCACCTGCAACAGCTGTACAAGGGCATCCCCGTCTACGGTGCAGCGCGCACGGTGCGGTTCCGCCCGGACGGCGCGATCGTGGAGTCCGTCGGCAGCACCGTGACGGTGGATGAGCCTCGCAAGGTCCAGCCGAAGGTCACGGTTGAGGAGGCCGTGCGCCGCGCGGCGGAGCACGTCGCGAACCCCGACGACGACGAGTGGGAACAGACCGACCCGTTCGGCCAGTCTCTCGAGCCGGTCGGCGTCGACGTCTCGGGGTTCGAGCCGCACGTCACCGCGGCGTTCACCGACCGCCCCGAGCTTCCGTCGGTGCTCGAGCCCGGTCCGTTCGGCGCCGAGATCAAGGCGAATCTGATCTGGTTCCCGCTCCAGCAGCTGACCCTCGCGTGGGAGGTGCTGCTCACGCTCGGGGACTACGACTCGCAGTACCGGGTCATCGTCGACGCTGAGGGAGGCGAGATCCTCCTATGCAAGCAGCTCGTCAAGTCCGTGCTGGGCCGGGGGAACGTGTACCGAGTCCACGGCGGCGAAGATCGCCAGCTCGTCCAGTTCCCAATCGACCTCGCGGACCACGGCTTGCCGATCCCGGACGACCTGGCGGTCGAGTTCCCCGATCCGTGGATCGAAGAGAGCAGCGCGGTCGGGAACTGCGTGTTCGCCCATCTCGACGACATCGGTCCGACACTGGACGGAATCCTCTCCGAGGAGACGGTGGTCTTCGATCCGTCCGACCCGGTCGGCGACGACCAGAGGATCCTCAACATCTTCTTCTACAACTGCGTGATGCACGATTACTTCTATCTCCTCGGGTTCCGCGAGCGGGAAGGAAACTTCCAGCGGGACAACCTCGGACGCGGCGGCTTCGCGAGCGACCGCGTGGACGCCCGCTCGTTCGGCGGCGAGGTGCGGGGTACGGCCACGATGGCGACGCCCGTCGACGGGCGGAGCCCGACGATGCGGATGGGGTTCGTGTCCTCGACCGGCCGGCACACGGCCTTCGACTCGTCGGTCGTTTTCCACGAGTTCATGCACGGCGTCACGAACCGGCTGGTCGGCGGGGCGATGAACGTGCGCGCCCTCGAAGATCCTCAGAGCAGCGGCATGGGGGAGGGCTGGGGCGACTACGTCGCGTGCACGATCAACAACTCGACCGTCGTCGGCGACTGGGTGGTGGACAGGCCGACCGGGATTCGCGGATTCCCCTACGACAGCGACTTTCCGGACACGTTTGCTGACCTCGGCACGGGCCGCTACGTGGAGGAGCACAGCATCGGCGAGATCTGGTGCGCGACCTTGCTCGAGATAAACCGGATGATCGGTCCCGGGCTCGGCGTCCAGCTCGTCGTCGACGCGCTCAAGCTCGCATCGGCGAACCCCAGCTTCCTGGACATGCGAGACGCGGTTTTCGCTGCGCTCGAGAGCCGGCTCTCGTCCGGGCAGCTCACCGAATCCGAGCACGGCGACGCCCTCGCCGGCGTCTGGCGTGCGTTCGCCCGCTTCGGCATGGGGCCCGGGGCTCGATCCGACGGCGCCTTCCTGAGTGGCATCGTGGCCGACTTCACGCTTCCGCCCGGGATCGAGCCGCTCGAAGAGTGATTCGCCGGGGCCGACATCCGTCGCCCGCGGTCCTCCTTCGCTGATGCGCGAGCCCGGCGGCCTGGAAGTCCTCGGCGCGGCGGGTCGTGCGGCGTGGAGCGCGCGTGTCTCCGACTGCGTTACTCAGGCAGCGGACGCCGTGCCCGGGGGAGACCGGTACCTGCGCGCGGCGTTCGAGGAGGAGTCGAGCGAGGTCACGGGGCCGGACTGGACGGGGCTGCCCGTGCGAGTCACCGCCTGCCTCGGCCGGAGCAAGGCGCTTCGTCTCCTCGACTGGCACCGCGACGAGCTCGGCGAGGGCGGACGGGCGCTCCAGGACGAGTACGTCGAGTGGCGCACCGTCCGCTCCGACGACGGGCGACGCATCACGCGCGTCGAGCTCACCACCGAGCTGCCCGACTACTGGCGGGTTCTCGCGGCCTACGAACCCGAGACGCTGGTCGAGACGGTCGCCGAGTTCGCGGCCGAGAAGGTGGAGCCGAGTGCGGTCTACGGAGACTACCTCGACGCTGCCGGCATGACGCCGGAAGAGCGTGAGCAGGCGTTCGCGAGGACGATGCTCGCGCCGTCCGGGCGGAACCCCTACAACAACGGCGAGCGGGCGATCTGCTGCATGGTCCAGAAGTCGAACTCGCTCGGCGCGCTCGCGCTCCTGACGGCGGCGGCCACGTGCGTAGGCGTGGTTCGCGACGCGCGGGACGGACGGCTCCGGTGCATGACCTGCTCGGAGGCGATCCCGGTCCTCGACAAGCTTGCGACACGCGGGCGCGGCAGCGATCCCGTCCTTGTCGAACGGCTCGGCCGCCTGGCCTACGAGGGCCGGCTCGTCTCGTTCGACGATCCGCCCGGCGTGTACATGCAGGGCGTCCAGCACACGCGACTGCGAACGCCACGCGGCGAGGCGATCCCGCCCGACTGGTTCCGCTTCGGGAGAGGCCTCGGGCCCGACGAAGCTTACGATGGGCGCCCCCGGTACCAGCGACTCACCTTCAGCGTGCCGGAGAAGGCGGGCTTCGACGTGAGCGACGTCGTCGACGTTGCGACCGAGCAACCCCTCCGGAGTGGCGCCGAGATCGCGGATCTCGTCCTGCTGGCGGTGTTCTTCCGCGTCAGCGCGCCTGGAACGGCGACTGGAGAGCCGAAGGTGATCGAGCTCGAGCCCGCCCCCGTCGACCCGCACGATTGCGACGAGATCCGCGCGCACGCGCGACTACTCGAGGACGAGCTGCCGTGAGCGATGCCTCTCACCTCATGCAGGAGGGGATCGCTTTCGAGTCGGGTATGCGCCCTGCGCCCTGCTACCGGCTCGTCTTGCTGAACGTGGCGGCGGGGACGTCGGTGTCCGCCGCCGCCAACGCGCTGGAGGCCGTGACGCGGATGCTACGCGAGCTCGCTTCCGGCCGGGTACGCGAGCTCGAGGGACAGCCGAGCCGGCAGACGGAGGCGTCCGAGGAGCACTTTTCCGGCCTGAGGTCGCTCCTCGGCTACGGACGTCGCTTCTTCGACTGCGACGTCCACGAGCCGGCCCTGACGGAGTTGAAACGGTCCGACTTCCTCTCGTACCTGCCGGGACCGCCTGCCGCGTTCCCGTCCATTCCGTGGGCCCGAGAGGACGACTCGAATCCGGGCGAGGCCGACATCGCGATTCAGCTGACGGGGGATCGCGAGTCCGCCGTGAGCTGCGCGGCCGTCGAGATCTGGAAGCTCGTCGTGGACGAGCGGCTGCCGCTCGAGGTCGTCTCGTCGTTCGCGGGCTTCGGGCGGCTCGACGGTCGCGGCTGGCTCGAGTTCCACGACGGCGTCAGCAATCTGGACTCGAGCCAGCGTCTCGAGACGCTCGAGGCCCTGGCGGATCCCGCCTGGATGGAGGGAGGCACGTACATGGCCTTCCTGCGCCTGGCGGTCGATCTCGCGCTCTGGCGGTCGCTGGAGCGCAGCGCGCAGGAGCTGATCGTGGGTCGCGACAAGCTCTCGGGCATCGCGCTGCGCTCGGTCGATCGCGAGGGTGGACGAGCGTGTCCCGTGGTCGCCCCCGCCGGGGGCGGAGATCCGAGCGCGGTGGAGCTCGCCGAGTGGCGCGACCCGCCGCAGACCACGGATCCCCTCCTCGAGGCCTCGCACGTCCACCGGTCGAACCAGAACCGGGCGTCGTCGGGCGCGCCGGGTGGCCTGCGGATCTTCCGCCAAGGATACGACTATCTCAACGGGCTGGGACCCGGCGGTCCGGCTCTCGGCCTCAACTTCGTGAGCTTCCAGAGCGATCTCCGTGCGCTGCACCATGCCCTCTATCTCCCGGGCTGGCTCGGCGACGCGAACTTCGGCGGTCCCGTGGATCCGCACGAGGGAGACCCGCCGTCGCCGCCGTTGCTCGCGCTCGTCGCCGGCGGCCTCTACGCGGTTCCACCGACGGCCGAGCCGTTTCCAGGCGCCGGTCTCCTGGGCCGCTAGGACCCGACGCAGGGCAGCGGATCCGGCTGGTGGTCGCCGGGCTTCACGACGGCATCGAGCCGCACGCGGACGCGAATCGCGAGCTGGCCGCCGAACACGATCCGCCGTCCGTCGATCGTGATGTCGCCGACGACGTAGCCACGATCCTCCTCCGGAGGTACTTCGTACGCGGCCCTGAGCGTGTGCGCCTCGTCACCTCGCTCGATCTTCCAGAACGAGCCGGGGTCCTCGCCGTCCTGGGCCTCCATCCCGCCCGTCATCAACCCGTCGATGTACAGGCCGATCGGGTCGGCGAGGGTCACCTCGTCGCCGTTCGCGGCCGCGTTGTTCACGGCCGAGGCGATCTGCGGGTCGCTGTTCCGCAGCGGCTCGCCCAGGCGAGCGCACGCGACCAAGTCCTGCCTGTTCGTGACCGGCTGGCCGTCGCGTTCCCGGAGGACCGTGGCCTGGGCCGCGAGCTGTACGGCGGCGAACAGGTTGTTGCTCGGGGACACCAGATGGGCCGGTCTGCCGATTGTCGAGTTGTTCCACTTGTTCCTGCGGAGGTACGCGCCGTTCTCCTCGAGGTCGGCGGGCTCGGCCCGCTCGTCGATCAAGTTTCGGTAGACGGCCAGGAGCCCGTCGGGGTGGGTCGTGAACAGGTGGTCGAAGTACTCCGGCACCTCGGTTGTGAACGTCACGCGGGTGATCTTCTCGTCCGCGTTCTTCTCGACGGTCCACTCGCAGTACTCGTCCTGCGCGCCTCGCGCCGCGTCGGCGAGCTCCATGCGCTCGAGCGGGCCTCCCCGCAGGCTGGCGGGAAAGGCAGACCAGATGACGCTCGCGACCTCTGCCTCCGGAGGCGTGTCGACGACGGTCGGGTCGTAGAACTGCGGGAAACCGGCGGCGGTTCCGAAGAACTGGGAGACGACTGCGCTCCACGCCTCCGCGTCGGTGTCCTCGATCCTTCCCGGCGTGCTGAACATCGGGAGGAGCGCCATGGCTAGACGACGCTCCCATTGCGTTGCATCGTCAGCGGGCGGGCCGGGACGCTCGTCTGCGCGAACAGCAGGGCGTTCTCGCGGAAGATCGGCATCTCCTTGATGCCGCGCCGCCGCCGGGACTCCGCCAGCTCGAAGTAGCTGTCGAAGTCCGCCTGGTTCTCGAGACGCTGGCCGACGGTGTCGTAGTAGGCGTTCAGGAGGGCGCCGAACGCCGCCGTGAAGTCCTCGCCCACGTTCCACAGGTCGGCGAACTCGCGCTCCGGGCTTCCCTGCGGACTCGCGTCGGCGGCGGCGAGGATCGCGTCGGCCATCTCCTGCGAGAACGTGCTCTGGCCGCCGCTGAGCGCCGCGTTCGCGGGGACGTGCGCGC
>JACCTQ010000088.1 GCA_013812265.1 Actinomycetota bacterium | reverse complement strand
GCCGCGCGTCACCGCCGTCGTGCGGACGGGCAATGCGCCCTGCGGAGCGGTCGCGGCGTTCGGCGCGCTCTGGGTCGCGAACTATCGGTCCGGCACGGTCGTCCGGATCGATCCGAGGCGGAATCGCCGGCGCGCGGGCACCGGGCCGGCTCACCGTCTCGGGCAACGGGATCTGGGTGACGACGGACGAGCACACCACCGCCCGCATCGATCCCACCACCAACCGCGTGGTCGCGTCGCTTCGGACGGGCGAGAGTCCTGCTCAGGCTGCTCTCGCGCCCGACGGCACCGTCTGGGTGCCCGGGAAAGCCTCGAACACCGTCTCGCGCATCGACCCCGCCAGGAACCGCGTCGTCGACTCGTTCAGGGCAGGGCCGGGCGCGCTGACGGCCGTGCGCGCCTTCGGCTCCATGTGGGTGACGAGCTTCGCCGGGAACGACGTCTGGCGCTTCCGGCCGGGCTAGGTGAGCGTGTACTCCGGCCCCGAGCCGCCTTCGGCAGGCGTCAGCCGTCCGCCCTTCGCGGTGATAGCGCCGCACTGAACGCAGTTGGACGGCGTCACGTCGACCGCCACCTCCCCCTCACCCTCGCCTACCGCGTAGACGGCTGCAGGGCACATGTGCGCCCACATCTGGGCAAGCTCCCGGGGAACCGTTCGTTGCAGGCGGATGTGGTTCGGCGCGTCGTCGCGGGTCCGGTTCCCGCTCAGGTACACGCTGGAGAGCTTGTCGAACGTGAGCGTGCCGTCGGGCTTCGGGTAGAGCGCAGCGCGGCCGCTCGTCACCATGGTGTGGGAGGCGTCTCGCTCCGCCTGGGCGTTTCCCGGCGGGAAGGCCCCCCGAGTCGCCGTCATCGCGCTGGCCATCGCACCGCCGAGATAGAAGCCCCGGCCAAACGCCTGTCGCATGTTCCGAACGCGTTTGAGGTCGCTCCAGATAAAGCTCTGACGGATCGCCTCGTCGTACGGCGCCAGCGCTCCGCGACGACCCGGCGCCTCCCCCGGCCCGAGAGCGGCGAAGGCAGCCTCGGCGGCCAGCGACCCCGACTCCATCGCGTAATGGATCCCCTTGAGTGCGGGCACGTTCACCAGGCCGGCTCCGTCGCCCGTGATGAGAAGCCCGGGCGCGTGCAGCCGGCTCGGCATGGAGAGGAACCCGCCCTCGGGAATCGTCTTGGCGCCCCACTGAACTCGCTCGCCGCCCTCGATGATGCTCCGGACAAGGCGGTGTGTCTTGAGCTCCTGGAGCAGATCGTGAACGGAGAGCTCCGCGTCCCGGTAGTCGAGCCCGACCACCATGCCGACCGTGACCATGTCGTCGCCCATCGGGTAGATGAACGAGCCTCCGAACTCGCGAAAGCGAGCGGCCGCGCGCAGAGGCCACCCCATGGTGTGGATCACGCGACCGAGGGGCCTCTGCACTCGCCAGACCTCCTTGACGCCCAGAGCCCAGATCTGCGGATTCGAGCCCTCCAATCCGAAGGCCTGAAGGGCCGTACCCGTCAGGTGTCCCTGCGTCCCTTCGGCGAGCACGGTGACACGCGCCGCGATGTCCGAGCCCGGCTCGAAGTTGGGCAGCTCTCCCCCTTCGCGATCGCGTCCCCGATCACCGGTTCGCACGCCGCGCACCCGGCTGCCGTCGACGAGGAGCTTCTCGCCGGCCGTCTCGGGCAGGATCGTGGCGCCGGCCTCTTCGGCGCGCTCGCCGAGCCAGCGACCGAGCTGCGCAAGCGACGCGACATAGTTGCCTTCGTTCCGCATCGTGGGAGGCGTGGGAATCCGCATCGCGCGCCGGGGCCCGAGCACGTACACCGCCTCGTGTTCCACGGGTCCGTAGAACGGCATGTCGTCGATCACCATGCGGCCCTTGAACAGGCGCCGGAGACTCCGCGGATTGACGACCGCGCCCGACAGCAGATGCGACCCGGGCTGCTTCCCTTTCTCGAGCACGGCCACGGGCACCTCGCCGAGGCGCTCCCGGACTCGGGGGGCGTTCGCCAACAGCTGTTCCAAGCGGATCGCGCAGGCAAGCCCGGCGGGCCCGGCACCGACGATGAGCACTCCGACGTCGATTCGTTCCTCGTCAGGGTCGCTCGGCGCCGTGACGAAGTCGCCATACGAGCCGGGCGGCGGGTAGTCCGCCGGCCTCATCGCGCTTTTCTCGCGCGAACCAACTGCGTGAGCTTCGGCACGATCTCGTGCAGGTCGCCGACCACGCCGAGGTCGGCGTACTCGAAGATCGGCGCGTTCGGATCCTTGTTGATGGCGACGATCACCGAAGAGCTCTGCATGCCCACCTTGTGCTGGATCGCGCCCGATATGCCGCAGCCGATATAGAGCTTCGGCGATACCGTCTTGCCCGTCTGCCCCACCTGGGCTGCATACGGGTACCACCCCGCATCCACCACAGCGCGCGTCGCTCCGACGGCGCCGCCGAGCGCTCGCGCAAGCTCTTCCACGAGGGCGAAGCTCTCCGGCTTGCCGAGTCCTCGTCCGCCCGCAACGATCACATCGGCGTCCTCGATCGACGGGCCTTCGCTCTCCTCGTGCGCCTGGTCCACCATCGTCGCGGCCTGCGAGAACTCCTGCAGCTCGAAGTCCAGGTCCTCCAGTTCCGCCTGCCCGCCGGTCGCAGCCGCCTCGAAGCTGCCCGACCGGATCAAAGCTAGACGCGGCTCCGATTTCCAGCCGACGTCGACGTAGACAGAATCGCCGAGCGCCGGCCGCGTTCCGACGAGGCGGCCTTCCTGGCGAACGAGGTCGGTGAGATCCCAGTTCAAGCCTGCCCCGAGCCGAGCCGCCAGACCGGCGGCGACATCGGCCGCGAGCACCGAGGCGGCAAAGAGGACGGTGTCGAAACCTCGCTGGCGGATCAGCCGCTCGAGCACGTCAACGCGCGGCTGCGGCAGGGCCGGGCCGAGCGACGGATCGTCGGCGACGAACACGCGCGAGGCGCCGAACTTGCCCGCCTGCGGCGCGACGGAGCGAACACTGTGGCCGACCACGACGCCCGCGACGTCCGGATCGCCGAGCGAGGCGGCTTTCGTCAGCGCTCCCAACGACCCCTTTTGAAGATCGGCACCGTGGTGCTCGAGGAACACGAGGATGCTCACAGCAGTCTCCTGTCCGCCAGGAACTCGACGATCTGCTCGGCCGCATCGCCGGTGTCCTCGATCTTGAGCGAGTCACCGCGCGCGGGCGGGTCGAGAAGCGCGTAAACCTCGGTGAGCGAGCCGGCCTCGCCGGCGTCCTCGCCGTCCAGGCCGAGGTCCGTCAAGGAGACCGTTTCCTGCGGCTTGCGCTTTGCGCCCATGATGCCCTTCAACGACGGGTACCGCGGCTCGTTGATCGCGTCCGAGACCGCGATCACAGCCGGAAGAGGCGCCTCGATCACGTCGTAGCCGAACTCGGTCTGGCGCTTGGCGCGGGCTCGGCCGTCGGTGAGCGCGAGCTCTGCGGCCTGAGACACGAGGGGCATATGGAGGAGATCCGCGACCGCAGCCCACAGGACTGCGCCGTCGGAGTCGCTTGCCTGCTGACCGAAGAGAACGAGGTCCGGTTGCTCGCGCTCGAGCGCTCGCGAGAGCACCCGGCTCGTCGCGACGAGATCCGAGCCCGCCGCCGCATCGTCCGCGACGAGCACCGACCGATCCGCCCCCATGGCCAGCGCACGGCGCAGCGCCTCGAGCGTGCGCTCGGTCCCCAGGGAGACGAGTACGACCTCCCCGTCACCCGATGTCTCTTTGATACGCAGCGCCTCCTCGACGGCGTGCACGTCGAAGGGGTTCAGCGCCCCGTCGACCGAACGATCGAGCCGCTTCGTCTCGGGGTCGATCCGCTTCGGCGCGTTCGCCTCGGGCACATACTTGACACAGACGGCAATCTTCATGGCGCGGCGGAAGATGCTACGTCTATCACCGAAAGTGCGGAGCACTTACGGTGAAGCGTGCTAGGGTTCCGCCCTTCGAGCGCGAACCGGAGCCTTTATTGGGAAGCCACCGGACGACAGCCCGAGGGATTGTCCTCCTCGTCATTCTCGGCCTAGCCGGCGGTGCGACTGCGGCACCCCCGCCCGATCCGGGGAAACGCCCAGAGAAGAAGCAGCCGGCGACGGCGGTGAAGCCCCAGACGTCGCGAATGGTCTTCCCGGTCGTCGGGAAGGTCCAGTACACGAATGATTTCGGCGACGCGCGGGCGCAGGGTGGCCATCAGGGGAACGACATCATGGCTCCGCGCCGCGCCCTGGCTGTAGCCACCGAGGACGGAACGGTCAAATTCCACACCACGTCCTGGGCGGCCGGGTGCATGCTCTACCTGTATGGCAAGAGCGGAAAGACGTACCTCTACATCCATCTGAACAACGACCTCTCGAGTGGGAACGACAACCGCGGCAAGTGCGTGGCCGGGACCGCATACGCGCCCGGGCTCAAGGACGGCGCCAAGGTGCAGGCGGGACAACACATCGCCTACGTCGGCGATTCGGGTGATGCAAACGGGGTCGCCCCCCATCTCCATTTCGAGCTTCATCCGCGCGGCCGTGGAGCCACCAATCCGTTCTCGGCGCTCAACTCCGCCGCTCGCCTGCTCTTCGCCTCACCGCCGGGAAAGCCATTCACGCTCGCGCTGACGGGAACCGTCTCGACGACAGCGGGCGGTCTGCTTCAGATGAAGGTCACCCAGCTACGCAGCTGGCCCGGCGGCCTGAAGGTCACGAACGTCGGTCGAAGCCTGGGCGTGCGAGTGCCCGATACTGCCGTGGTGGACGGCATCTCGGCAGCACGCGGGCTCGGGTCCGTCCTCTCGCTGCTGCGCAAGGGACTCGCGGTCACGGTCTGGACGACGCGCGCGCCGGCCAGCCTCGACGCTCAGCTGGGCCGAAACGGCGCGCTGTCAGTCGACCGCGTCGTCGTCCAGACGAAGTAATCGAGGTATTGACCGAAACCCCCGGTCAATTCCTCTAACGGCCGGTGAAGCGCGGCTCTCGCTTCTCGACGAACGCAGCCATGCCTTCCTTCTGATCCTCGCTCGCGAAGAGCATCGCGAACAGGCGCTCCTCGGTCTCGAGATGGGCGTGCTGCTCCCCCATCGCCACGACATTGAGCGCTTCCTTGGCGTAGGCGGTCGCGAGCGGACTCTTCTCGGCCAGGGAATGTCCGAGCTCCAGCGCCTTCGGCATCACATCGCCGGGCTCGTGCACCGCGTTTACGAGGCCACGCCGGAAAGCCTCAGCGGCGTCGACCGTTCGGCCCGTCAAGACCAGCTCCTTCGCGAAGCCGATGGAGGTTACGCGCGCAAGCCGCTGCGTCCCACCCCAGCCTGGTATGACCCCCAGATTGATCTCTGGCTGTCCGAGCAGGGCTCGCGTCGAGGCGAGCCGCATGTCGCACGCGAGGGCGAGCTCGCACCCGCCGCCGAGAGCGAAGCCATTGATCACCGCGATCGTGGGCTTCGGCATCACCTCGAGCAGATTCGCGCACCCTTGGCCGAGCTCACCCCAACGGCGCGCCTCGAGCACACCGAGCGAGCTCATGTACTTGATGTCGGCGCCCGCGGCAAAAGCCTTGTCGCCGGCGCCCGTCAAGATCACGACTCGCGCCGCCTCATCGGCTGACAGCTCGACAAGACGGTCGCGAAGCGCCTCCGCGTGCGGCACATCGAGCGCGTTCAGCGCGTCAGGGCGATTCACGGTTACGAGGGCGACCGCGCCGTCGAAGGAGAGATCGACGC
Organism: Actinomycetota bacterium; assembly: GCA_013812265.1. Taxonomy (GTDB): domain Bacteria; phylum Actinomycetota; class Thermoleophilia; order Gaiellales; family Gaiellaceae; genus JACCTQ01. The sequence goes on along the minus strand of JACCTQ010000088.1, from coordinate 682 downwards.
TCAGGCCGGCACCCGTTCCCGCAAAAAATCGACGATCTGGCTCATCGACGCGCCGGGCGTAAAGATCTCTGCAACACCTTGCTTCTTCAGGTCACGGATGTCGTCGGCGGGGATCGTGCCACCCACGACGACGAGCACGTCGTCGGCGTCGTTCTCCCGCAAGCCCTCGAGAATGCGAGGGACGAGCGTCATGTGTGCACCGGACAGGATCGAGATGCCAACCGCATCGGCGTCCTCCTGGATGGCGGTCTCCACGATCTGCTCTGGCGTCTGGTGCAGGCCCGTGTAGATCACCTCCATACCGGCGTCTCGGAGAGCTCGCGCGATGATCTTCGCGCCACGGTCGTGACCGTCCAGACCCGGCTTCGCGATCACCACTCGGATCTTGCGAGCCACGATCGGCAGTATATGAGCGTGAAACTGACCGTCGTCGGGTGCTCGCCCGCGTGGCCCAACCCCGGCGGTGCCCAGTCGGGCTACATGGTCGAGGGGCCAGGAAGTCTGCTCCTCGACTGCGGCCCAGGCGTGCTTGCCAGCCTCCGCGAGCGGCAGGGTTGGCCCGAAGTGGACGCCATCGCCATCTCCCATTTTCACCTCGATCACTGGGGAGACCTGGTGCCCTGGGTGTGGGGGCGAATGTTCGGACTGGGACGAGACCGCCCTGCGCCTGAGCTGTGGCTTC
>JACCTQ010000086.1 GCA_013812265.1 Actinomycetota bacterium | reverse complement strand
TCGGCCCCTGAGCTCCGTTGAGGCCGGGTGCGCCGATGTCACCCTTGTCACCCTTCGGTCCGGCCGGTCCGGCCGGCCCCGCGGCACCCGTGGCCCCGCGGTCGCCCTTGTCGCCCTTCGGGCCCTGCGGGCCTTCCTGCTCCACCTCGACCGCGATAGTCCGCGGGATCACTGAGCCGGGAAACTGACCATTCCTGCCGAGCGCGACCAGGTGGCCGGCTTTCGGCGTGCGGGCCGCACTGATCCCGTCGACACGGGCTGCGTTGTTGGCGAACATGGCCCTGGGCACGATGTTCGCGACCTTTGCGGCCGCCTCTCCGAGCGGTGTGACGCCCAGAACAGCCACGATGAGAGCAGTCGTCGAAAGGACGATCGGCAAACGATTCTTCATGTTGGACCCCTTCATCTCTGGGCGAAGCCTCCCTGGGAATAGAAAACGCGCAGGAAAAGTAACACTCGCCGAGCTGCCTGCACAAGACTTTCGGACAATGTTACAAAGCCCGAACAATTGGCAGAGGAGGGCCTGTGAAGGACCTCAGCCGCCGGCCGAAGCCCGTCCGGCGGTCCGCGCCATGCGAACGAAGAAGAACCAGGCGAGCAGGCTCCCGCACGCGTATCCGAGCGTGCTCGCCACTGCTGCGCCTCCGCTGCCGAACCTGGGGATCAGCACGAGTGCGAGTGCGGTGGTCACGACCAGGGACACGAGGGCGACAGCCAGGCTCAGCCGCGGGCGGCCGTGACGAACGGATAGGTACACGACCAGCACCGTGACGGGCGCGTAGACGACGATCCCGGGGAGGAGAAGGAGCAGCGGCGTGGCGGCGTCCTCGAACGCATCGCCGAAGATCAGTGGGATAACGAACGGGGCCGACGCGCCGACCAGCACAGCGACGACCGCAGTGAAGAGCGTGCCCCTGCCTGCGCCGCGCGCCACGAGGCTGGCGGCCCGCGCTTCGGTCTCGTGCAGCGCCGGGGCGGTGAGAGCGGTGGCGACCGCCGCGGGTATCAGCCACATGGCCTCGGCCGCCTGCATCGCGATCGAGTACAAGCCCACCTCGTCGAGACCCTCGTACCGGCGCAAGACGTACAGCTCGATGCGATAGCTGATGAGGTTCACGACCTGAACCACCCCCATGAGCAGCGCCAGTCGAACGAGCAAGCGCGCGTGCCGGTCGGCGACGTGGGGCAGCCCGAAGGGATGCCACAGATCCCGGGCGGCCCCGAGGGCGAAGGCAGCGGTCAGCGCATTCGCGATCGCCCAGGCGGCGACGGCGCCGCGCACGCCGGCGTCGAGGATCACGACGAGAACGAGCATCCCGGCCAGAGTCAGGATCGGCGGCAGTAGCTGGATGTAGTTCCAGAGCCGAACCCGCGCACGTCCGAGTAGCACTCCTGAGATGGTTTGCCACACGAGGTTCGGCACGAGAGCGAGGGCAGCGATCCCCGCGAGGCGCACGCCTACGTCGCCGCTGGCGTACGCCCAGGCCACCACGACGCCCATGCCGAAGGTGCCGAGCACTGCCCCAACCGCAAGCGCGCGCTGGACGAGCCCCTGCAGCTCGGCATCGCCCTCGCGCAAGCGGCTCGTCACGGCGGCGCCGAGCTGCCCGAGCAGACGGGACAGGATGGTCACGCCCAGAACGGCGAGGACGAACGCGCCCCGACCGGACGGGTGCAGGAATCGTCCCTGGACGACGACGAGCAGCAGCGCGACCGGCGTCGACAGGCCGCGGAAGAGCAGCGTCTCCAGGGTATTCCGGCCGATGTCGCGCGCACCCGGGATCTCGCGCACGAGATTGGGAGTGATCGGAGGAGCGGCCTCGATGGCCGGGGCCGGCCGCACGGCGCTCACCGCCGCTCGAGAGGCCCGTGGCGCGCCCGGGGTGGAGGGATCGCTGGGAGTTCCTAACAGAATGACGCTTCGTCGTCGGGGTGTGGCAGGGCGAGGCTAATCGGCGGCGCAGGCCGGACCCTCGGGACCGGCCGCCGGTAAACGGGCCAGAAGCCATCCGAGCTGCTCGAGCTCCTCCGTGCTGAACCGCTCCGTAAACAATGCTCCGACGCCGGCGAGATGAGTCGCGCTCGCCTCGCGGAGCTTCTCCAGGCCTGCCTCGGTCAGCCGCGCGTACACGACTCTCCCGTCCGACGCGCAGTCTCCTCGCTCCACGAAGCCGGCGCACTCGAGCCCGTTGAGCAGACGGGTGATCCCGGAGGGCGTGAGGAGCACGCGGTCGGCCAGGTCGATTCGGCGAAGCGCGCGTTCGGGTGCGTCCGCCAGGTGCAGGAGCACCTCGTAGTCGCTGAGTGTCAGCTCGTGAGAAGCGATCAGATCAGCGTTCAGCTGCCTCGTGATGGCCGCATGCGCGCGAAGGAACCGCACCCATGTTTCGAGGCGGGCTTGCCGAGGAGAAACTTGCGTGCTCAAGTTATCTTGTATATCATTGACCACTCAAGTATATCTCAGAAGGAGGTAGAGCATGTCTCAGGTCTATACCGAGAGCACACAGGCACCCACTCTCCCCAGCGGTCGCTGGCAGGTGGACCCGGCTCACTCGAGCATCGAATTCGGCATCAAGCATCTGCTGATCACCACGGTCAAGGGCAAGTTCGGCGAGTTCGAGGGCATCATCGAGGTGGCGGAGGACGGATCGGCACACGCTTCGGCATCTGTCCGGTCGGAGAGCATCGACACGCACGAGCCCCAGCGCGACGGCCACCTGCGCTCGCCCGACTTCTTCGATGCCGACCGGTTTCCCGAGATCCAGTTCGAGTCGTCGCGGATAGAGAATGTGGAGGGCAATCGCTTTCGGGTGCGGGGTGACCTCTCCATCAGAGACGCCACGCAGGAGCTGGAGCTCGAAGCCGAGCTGACCGGGAGCGCAGTGGATCCCTGGGGCAACGAGCGCATCGGGCTCGTCCTGCGCGGGCAGCTGAACCCGAATGACTACGGGGTGGACTGGAATCAAGAGCTCGAGAGCGGCGGGAACCTGCTCGGCGACCGCGTCGACATCGTCGTGGACGTATCTGCGCTGAAGGGCTCGTAGTTGACTCTCGCTCTCGCACCTCCTCGCCGAGCGCCCGCACTGAGCGTGCTGGGCATACCCGGCAGCCTCCGGCAGGCGTCCTACTGATCGCGACGCCCGAGTACAACCACGGGACGTCCGGCCTACTGAAGAACGCGATCGACTGGGCATCGCGCCCCGCGCGGCAATCGGTTCTCGATGCCAAGCCAGTCGCCTTGATGGGGGCC
>JACCTQ010000053.1 GCA_013812265.1 Actinomycetota bacterium | reverse complement strand
AGTTTGATCTCGATGTCGACGCCGGCGGGTAGGTCGAGTCGCATCAGCGAGTCGACCGTCTTCGGCGTAGGGCTGTGGATGTCGATCAGTCGCTTGTGCGTCCGCACTTCGAAGTGCTCGCGCGAGTCCTTGTCTTTGAACGGGCTCCTAATCACGCAGTAGACGTTCTTCTCCGTCGGCAATGGCACGGGACCGGTGATGGTGGCACCGGTCCGCTGGGCCGTCTCGACGATCGACTGCGCCGACCGGTCGAGCTGGCTGTGGTCGTACCCCTTGAGCCGGATGCGGATTTTCTGTTGAGCCACGTTCGCTTCCCCCGTTACTTGCTGATGTTGGTGACGACGCCGGCGCCGACGGTGCGGCCACCTTCGCGAACCGCGAAGCGAAGCCCCTCATCCATGGCGATGGGCTGAATCAGCTCGATCTCCATGGCCGTATTGTCACCCGGCATGACCATCTCCTGACCCTCGGGCAGCTTGATCGCGCCCGTGACGTCGGTCGTCCGGAAGTAGAACTGCGGCCGGTAGCCGTTGAAGAATGGCGTATGGCGACCACCCTCGTCTCGGGAGAGGACGTAGACCTCCGCCGTGAACTGCGTGTGCGGGGTGATCGACCTGGGCGCTGCGAGCACCTGCCCGCGCTCGATCTCCTCGCGCTTGATGCCGCGGAGGAGCGCACCGGCGTTGTCACCCGCCTGGGCGAAGTCGAGGGTCTTCTGGAACATCTCGAGCCCGGTCACGACAGTGTTCGCGGTCTGCGGATGGATGCCGACGATCTCGACGTTGTCGCCCGACTTGATCTGGCCCTGCTCGATGCGGCCGGTCACGACGGTGCCACGGCCGGTGATCGTAAAGACGTCCTCGATCGGCATCAGGAACGGCTTGTCGACATCTCGCTCGGGCTCGGGAATGTACGAGTCGACGGCCTCCATCAACTCGAGGATCTTCGGAACCCACTCGTCGTCGCCCTCGAGCGCCTTGAGCGCCGAGCCCGTGATCACGGGGATGTCGTCGCCGGGGAAGTCATACTTGGACAGCAGCTCTCGGACCTCCATCTCGACGAGCTCGAGCAGTTCCGGGTCGTCGACCATGTCCGCCTTGTTCAGGAAGACCACGATCGAGGGGACCTCGACCTGGCGGGCGAGCAGAATGTGCTCGCGCGTCTGCGGCATGGGACCGTCGGCCGCCGAGACCACGAGGATGGCGCCGTCCATCTGAGCAGCGCCGGTGATCATGTTCTTGATGTAATCGGCATGCCCGGGGCAGTCGACGTGGGCGTAGTGGCGGTTCGTCGTCTCGTACTCGACGTGCGAGGTGTTAATCGTGATTCCACGAGCCTTCTCTTCGGGCGCGTTGTCGATCGACGCGAAGTCGCGCACAGCCGTGTTCGTACCCTGCTCGGCCAACACCTTCGTGATAGCTGCCGTCAGCGTGGTCTTCCCGTGGTCGATGTGACCGATCGTGCCGACGTTGAGATGCGGCTTCGTACGCTCGAACTTCTGCTTTCCCATTATTCCTACCTCCGGTAAAAAATTACCCTACGTACCACAATACGGTGGCACCTTATTTAGCGATAATTTCCTGAGAAATTGTCGCCGGTACTTCCTCGTAACGGTCGAACTGCATGGTGAAGGTGGCCCGGCCCTGTGTCGTCGAGCGCAGGTCGGTTGCGTAGCCGAACATGGTCGCGAGCGGGACGCTCGCCTTGATGACCTGGGCATTCCCCCTCGGCTCGAGGCCCTCCACGCGTCCACGCCGGGCACTCAGGTCGCCCATCACGTCACCGAGGTAATCCTCGGGAGTGACGACCTCCACGGCCATCACGGGCTCCAGCAGCTTCGGCTTCGCTCGCTGCATGGCGTTCTTGAACGCCATCGAGCCGGCAATCTTGAACGCCATCTCGCTCGAGTCGACCTCGTGGTACGACCCGTCGACAAGGCTGACGCGAATGTCGACCACGGGGTAGCCGGCGAGCAGGCCCGACTCCATTGCCTCCTGGATACCGAGGTCAACCGAGGAGATGTACTCCCTGGGAACCTTGCCGCCCACGATGCGATCGAGGAACTCGTAGCCCTCGCCGGGCTGCGCCGGCTCCATGTGGATGACCGCATGGCCGTACTGACCGCGGCCGCCCGTCTGTCGGACGAACTTGCCCTCGACCTTCTCCACGGACCGCGAGATCGTCTCGCGGTAGGCGACCTGTGGGCGCCCCACGTTCGCATCGACCTTGAACTCGCGCATGAGGCGGTCGACGATGATCTCGAGATGGAGCTCGCCCATGCCCGCGATCAGCGTCTGGCCGGTCTCCTCGTCTGAACGGACCCGGAAGCTCGGGTCCTCCTCCGTAAGCCGCTGGAGGCCCTGGGACAGCTTGTCTTGATCGCCCTTGGTCTTCGGCTCGATTGCAACCGAGATCACTGGCTCAGGGAAATCCATGGACTCCAGGCGAATGGGCGCCGTCTCAACGGCGAGCGTGTCGCCCGTCGTGGTGCCCTTGAGCCCCACGCCGGCCGCGATCTCCCCGGCCGCGATCTCCGGCCGCTCCTCGCGGTGGTTCGCGTGCATCTGGAGGATGCGGCCGATGCGCTCGGTCTTGCCCGTGGTCGTATTGAGCACCCGATCCCCGGCCTTGACGGTGCCGGAGTACACGCGAAAGTAGGTCAGCTTGCCGACGTACGGATCGGACATGACCTTGAACGCGAGCGCCGAGAACGGCTCGTCCACGTCAGGCCGCCGCGAGAGCTCCCGCTCCGTGCGCGGATCGAGGCCGTGGATCGGCGGCACGTCAACCGGGCTCGGAAGGTAATCGACGACAGCGTCCAGGAGCGGCTGCACGCCCTTGTTCTTGAACGCCGACCCGAGCAGCACCGGGGTCACCGAAGCCGCGAGCGTCGCCTTGCGGAGCGCACGGCGGATCATCTCCGGCGTGACGGCGGCCTCGTCCATGAGGTACGTCTCGAGCAGCTCCTCGTCCGCCTCTGCGACCGCGTCGAGCAGTTGATGGTGGTACTCGTCCGCCTGCTCGCGCAGCTCACTGGGGATCTCGAGCTCGTCGATCTTGATGCCCAGATCGTCCTCCCACGCGAGCGCGCGCATCTCGACGAGGTCGATGACGCCCCGAAAATGCTCCTCCTGGCCGAGTGGCAGCTGAACCGGCACCGGGCGCGCGCCGAGTCGATCGATCATCGACTGCACGGCGGCGAAGAAGTCGGCGCCGGTGCGATCCATCTTGTTGATGAACGCGATGCGCGGCACCTTGTAGCGGTCGGCCTGCCGCCAGACCGTCTCCGACTGCGGCTCCACGCCGGCCACCGAGTCGAAAACGGCGATTGCGCCGTCGAGGACGCGCAGACTCCGCTCGACCTCGATAGTAAAGTCCACGTGCCCGGGCGTATCGATAATGTTGATGCGAAAATCGCGCCAGAACGCCGTCGTGGCGGCCGACGTAATCGTGATGCCTCGCTCCTGCTCCTGGGCCATCCAGTCCATCACGGCCGCGCCCTCGTGCACCTCACCCATCTTGTGGGTGCGACCCGTGTAGTACAGGATCCGTTCGGTGGTCGTGGTCTTGCCGGCGTCGATGTGGGCCATGATCCCGATGTTGCGGACTCGGTCGAGCGCAAGGCTGGTCTGGGTGGCGACGTTGGACATGACGGTTACCACCTGTAGTGAGCAAAGGCCTTGTTGGCCTGCGCCATCCGGTAGACGTCGTCCTTGCGCTTGAAGGCGCCGCCCTGCTGATTCAGTGCATCGAGAATCTCGCCGGCCAACTTCTCGCCCATCTCCTTCTCGCGGCGGTCACGCGCATGCGTGACCAGCCAGCGGACAGCGAGCGTCCGCGCGCGGCGCTGCGGCACTTCGATGGGCACCTGGTAGTTCGCGCCGCCGACACGGCGGCTCTTCACCTCGAGCACCGGCGTCACAGTCTTCACCGCCTGCTCGAGCACCTCGACCGGCGGCTTCCCGGTGCGCGTGCCGACCCGCTCGAGAGCGTCGTACACGATCTTCTCGGCCGTGCTCTTCTTCCCGCGCGTCATGATCCGGTTGATCACCTGGCTCACGAGCTGCGAGTCGTA
>JACCTQ010000036.1 GCA_013812265.1 Actinomycetota bacterium | reverse complement strand
GATCGAGGCGGTCGCGACACTCTGAGCGGGTGCAGCGCGGAACGTTTCCCCCGCAGCAGTCTCTCCCCGAGGGGTCTTCGGCCCCGCTTCCCCCGCTCGGAAAGAGCGAGCGTCTGTGTGACCGAAGAGGGCCAACTTCGTAAAGCCAGCCACGTGGACGGGCACAATCACAGGGGATGCGGGTCGAACACGTCATCGCCACTCACGGCAACACGGATTTCGACGCCTTCGCGGCCATGGTTGCCGCACGGCGTCTCTATCCCCAGGCTGCGCTGTGCCTGTCCGGCTCGCTGAACCGCAACGTGCGGGAATTCTTCCGCCTGCACGCCGACGAGCTCGATGCCGTGGAGGTCGCGAGGCTCGAGCTGGATGCCATCCGCCGTCTGATCGTCGTCGACACGGTGCACGCGGCCAGACTCGGCGATCTCGAGGCTGTCGCACTCGATCCCGCCGTGGAGAAGGTCGTTTTCGACCATCACACCGGCGCTCTTCCCGACTGGATTCAACCCGAGAACGCGGTTGTCTCGGCAGACGGGGCGCTCACGACGACCCTCGTCGGCATCCTGGCCGAGCGCGAGGTGACGATCACGCCGCTGGAGGCAACCGTGTTCGCACTCGGCATCCACGAGGACACCGGCTCCCTGACCTACCCGAGCGCGACCCAGCGCGACGCCGAGGCACTTGCGTGGTCTCTGCGCCACGGCGCCCGTCAGGAGCTTCTGGCCACGTACTTGCACACCCCGCTCTCCGAAGTCGAGCGTGACTTGCTCAACGAGCTGCTCCGCTCCCTGGACGAGATCGAGGTCGCCGGCCTCGAGGTGGCCGTGACGGCGGTGACGTGGCCCTCGTATGTCGAAGGCATCTCCAATCTCGCGCACAAGATCGTCGACCTGACCGACTGCAGGGCGCTCGTCGTGCTCGTGGAGATGGATGAGCGCGTCTTCTCGGTCGTCCGCAGCCGCACGCCCGACCTAGACGCGGCTCGCGTCGCCCAGGCTCTCGGCGGAGGTGGGCATGCGGAGGCCGCGTCTGCGCTCTTCCGCGGAACCCTTTCACAAGCCCGGCTCCGCCTTCACGAGGGCCTCTCGAGAGCGGTAGCCGAGCCCGTCCGTGCGTCGAAGGTCATGTCCCGGCCGCCCAGATGCGTTCGACCGGATGAGACCGTCGCGCGGGCCATGGTCGCCTGCCAGCGCCACCGACAAAGCGGCATCCTCGTGGCGGAGGACGGGCGTCTCGTCGGCTCAGTTGGACGCGAGGATCTGGACAAGGCGATAACGCACGGGCTCTCGCACGCCCCTGTGAAGGGCATCATGAGCACGAGCGTCGCGACCGCCCGTCCCGACGCTCCTCTCACCGAGCTGCAGCGGCTGCTCGCTGGCACGGAGCACACGCGGGTGGCGATCCTCGACGAAGGCCGCCTGATCGGCGTGGTCGCTCGCAGCGATCTCCTGCGGGCGATCGGGGATGGTCAAGCGGTTGATGAGCTACCGACGCAAACCATTGGGGGCGAGCTCTCCCGGCTCGAGGGGCTCGTCTCCGTCTTCGAGACGATCGCCGCGCTTAGCGACGCGTACGAGGGCGTCTATCTCGTGGGCGGCACAGTGCGGGACATCCTCCTCGGCGAACGGAGCTTCGATGTCGACATCGCCGTGGAGGGGGACGCCATCGCGCTCGCCGAAGCGCTCGCCGGCGCTCTCGGCGGCCGTGTTCGAGAGCACCGCAAATTCGGCACGGCGGTCGTTCTCTACGGGGACGACCAGCGCGTCGATGTCGTGACCGCGCGTACCGAGTTCTACGACGCTCCGGCTTCCCTGCCCACGGTTGAGCACGCGACGATCCGTGAGGATCTCTTCCGGCGCGACTTCACCATCAACGCCATGGCCGCCTCCCTCAAGGGCGACGATTTCGGGCAGCTGGTCGACCCGTTCGCGGGACGCCGCGACCTCGCGACAAAGACGATTCGCGTGCTCCACAACCTCTCGTTCATCGACGACCCGACGCGGATCTTCAGAGCGATTCGCTACGAGAACCGTTACGGCTTTCGGATGGACGAGCACACGCTCCGCCTCGCCCGCGGCTGCATCGAGATGGGCCTCGTCGGCGACCTCTCGTCCGCGCGGTTGCGCGATGAGCTGATCGCGGTCCTCGAAGAAGAAGAGGTTCGACATTCCCTCTTGCGCCTCGCAGAGCTCGGAGCGGACCGCGCGATACACCCGCATCTGTCCGCCGGCGAGGAGGCGGTGGAGCTGCTTGCCCGGGTGGTGGACCTGAACGCGGTGTACCGCCTCCAGGCGCCGTCCTGGCGGCTGGGCTTGACCGTGCTCGCACGCCGGCTGCCGCCGGACGAGGTCTACGCCTGGCTGTCCTCCCTCAAGGTGCCCCGGAAGGATGCTGAGAAGATCGCAGCCGCGGTCACCGTCGCGCCGCGGCTCGTCGACCGGCTGCGGGCTGCCGTGGAACCGGCCGAAGTGGTGGCGATGGCCGAACCGTACGCTCCTGACGCCCCGCTGTTCGCCCTCGCGCTTTCCGACCTCGCGCCGCTTCGCGCCTACTTCGACCGGCTCAGCGGTACCCGGCTCGAGATCGGCGGCCGTGAGCTCGCTGAGCTCGGCGTTCGCGAGTCCCCGCGAGTGGGGGAGATTCTCGCGGAGCTTCGGCGCCGAAAGCTGAACGGCCGACTTGCCGACGGCCGCGAGTCGGAGCTCGCAGCCGCCCGAGAAATCATCTCGGAGGCGCCGTGAGCGGGGTCGCGCTCTGGGAATGGCCCATCGACGGCCCTTACCGAATCACGTTCTCCGGCAGGCGTGGCGGCGTCAGCGAGGGCCCGTTCGCCTCGCTGAACCTCGGGCGCGCGCTCGGAGATGACCCGGAGCGGGTCGACGAGAACCGCCGCCGCCTCTGCGCGGCGGTCAATGCGCCGTCCGAACGCCTGGCATTGAACTTCCAGCGGCATTCCAGCATCGTCAACCGTGCGCGTCCGGGTGTCCGCGGGACGCCCGGCGACGGCCTCTGGACGGACGAGGCGGACGTGCCCGTGCTCGCGCTCGGCGCAGATTGTGCTGTGATCGCGCTGGCCCGCACGAATCGCGATCGTCCCGCCGTCGGCGTACTCCACGCCGGCCGTATCGGACTGCTCGCGGGAGTGGTCGAGGCCGGCGTCCGTGCGCTCGGCGGCCGGGTTACGGGCGCGATCGGCCCCTCGATCGGCCCGTGCTGCTACGAGGTGGGAAAGGAAGTAGCGGAGCCGTTTCGAGCTCGGTTCGGAAGCGACGTGGTACGCGGACGGACGCTCGACCTCTGGACGTCCGCTGAACGCGCACTCCGCGAGGCGGGCTGCAGATCGATCGAGAGATTCGACCTCTGCACGGCCTGCAACCCGGACCTCTTCTTCTCGTACAGACGGGATGGAAAGCCCCGTGGTGGACAGGGCGTCATTGCCGTTGTCGGTTGAGGCCGTCCGCGCGCGCTACCACGCGCTGCGAGACGAGGTGGGTGCGCACGTGACCGTCGTCGCTGCCACGAAGTACGTGCCGCTCGAGCAGCTAGGACGGCTTGCGGAGGCAGGCGTCGAGGTCGTGGGCGAGAACCGCGCACAGGATCTCGAGCGGAAGTACGCCGCCTACGGCGATGCGTTCTCGTGGCATTTCATCGGCCACTTGCAGAGTCGCAAGGCGCCGATCGTGAATCGGATCTGCGAGCTCGTGCACTCCCTCTCGTCCGAGTCCGCAGCCCGCCGGCTCGAAATCCCGGCTCTGGTCGAGGTAAATCTCTCCGGGGAGCCGTCCAAGTCGGGGGTCGAGGAAAGCGAGCTCGCGCGCTTCCTCGAGCTTGGAGTCGAGATTCGCGGACTCATGACCATGCCTCCGCCAACGACGAAGCCCGAAGACTCGCGACCGTACTTCCGGCGGCTCCGCAAGCTCGCGGAACGCTACGACCTGCGGGAACTCTCGATGGGCACGAGCCAGGACTACCGGGTGGCAGTGGAAGAGGGAGCGACGATGATCCGGGTGGGCAGCACCTTGTACGAGACCGGAGAGCGCAAGACGAGAAGAAACTAGACTTGTCCGATGGGCTTTGCAGATGTCTGGAACCGTACGCTCGTCTACTTCGGGATCGCCGAAGAGGAGGACTGGGATGAGGATGGGCTGGTCACGAACGAGGAGCTCGAGCGCACCTACAGCGAGCGACCGAACGTCCGGCGGCTGACGCCGCGGCGCCGGCGAGGTGAGTTCGACGATTGGACGGAGCCTGAGCCTGCCGGCGCCAGAACGGAGGTCTTGCGTCCCGCGACGAGGTTGCGCGGCCTCGAGTCTGCTCCGGCCGCATCTGTTCGAGTTCATCTCGTGGTCCCGCGAAGCTTCAACGACGCGCAGCAAATCGCGGACAAGTTCAAGGAGGCGATTCCCGTCATCCTGAACCTTCAGGGGTCGGACCAGGAGCTGTCGAAGCGGTTGATCGACTTCTCGAGCGGACTCACCTACGCCCTCGACGGCGGCATGCAGCGGGTCGCCGACAAGGTCTTCCTCCTCACGCCCCGCAACGTCGAGGTCTCCGCCGAGGAGCGGGCGCGCCTCCTTGAGCGCGGGTTCTTCAACCAGGCGTAGGCGCGCATCGCCGTCGGGGTGCGGGCGGCGGCGCGAGGCACCAGGGTTCGTTCGGGAACGACTTCTTGGGCGGGGAGCTTGTCGCGCCTCTTCCCGCTAGGAGTTGAGCGCTCCGGGCCGAATCTGTAACGGATGGGCGCCTTCGCCGCCGACGTCATGCTGCTCTCCGACGCAATCTCGTCCGTCCAGAGCTTCGTGCACATCTTCATCCTCGTCTACATCCTGCTCATCTTCGGGTATGTACTGACGTCGTTCATCCGGCTCCCGTACACGCCTTGGCTGAGCCGTGTTCAGCGCTTTCTCTACGACGTCTGCGAGCCGTATCTGCGGTTGTTCCGACGCGTGCTGCCGCCGCTCGGCCCATTGGACCTGTCGCCCATGATCGGCGTCTTCGCACTGCTGATCGTCGATCAACTCGTGCTCGCACTCCTCGATCGCCTCCACTGAAAGGAGCTGCTCATGGCTCTTGCCCCCGTGGAAATCCGTCATGTTCACCTCGGCCGGGGAGTCCTCGGCTACAGGCGCTCCGCCGTGGATGAATTGCTCGACGATGTCACCTCGAGTTTCGAAGACGTCTGGCGGGAGCGGGCCGACCTCGCCGACAGGGTAGAGCAGCTCGAAGCCGATCTCCACCGTTACCGGGAGCTCGAGACGCTCCTACGGACTACGCTCGTGTCTGCCGAGCGGGCCGCGCAGGAGCTCCGCGAGCACGCGCGGCGTGAGGCCGATCTGATCATCGCCGAAGCACATGGCGAGGCTCGGTCCATCACTCGCGGTGCGATGGCGGAGCACGAGCGTCTCGTCGCCGAGGCGAGGCGCGTGCGAGCCCTGCTGGCGTCAGCGCTCGGGACGGTGGACGGCGTGGAGCTCGAAGCCCCGCTTCCCCAGCGGTTGGAGCGTGAGCCCGAGGCGATCGAGCAGGGCTCGATCCTCTATCAATAGAGGATTGATCGGCTCTTTCGATCAATCGTCCTCCTATACTGCTCAGGTGACTGAGTCGGCGCGAATCCGAGTTCGAGTGGCACCGGGTTCGCGCGTAGCCCGGGTCGTCGGCCGCTACGGCGACGCCTGGAAGCTCCGGATCAGAGAGGCCCCGGAGCGTGGACGGGCGAACGACGGCGTCGTGAGGCTGCTTGCAAAGGTGCTCTCCCTTTCGCGGGAGCGCATAACACTTGTTTCAGGGCACGGCTCGCGTGACAAGATCGTCGAACTCGAGGGCCTCGATGCGCATGAGATCGAGCGCCGCCTCGCCGCCGCAGACAGAAAGGAACTGTAACCAAGATGGCCACCATCGATACGGAGCGCTTTCGCCAGGCCCTGCTCGAGGAGCGAACACGGGTCGTCGAGGCGATCAAGTATCTGCACGAGGAGAACCCCGGCTCGACCTCGGCCGAGCGGGACGAGACCACGCAGGACAACCACCTCGCCGACACCGCTACCGACACGTTCGACCGAGAGCTCGACTACACGCTGGAGGAGAACTCCGAGCATGTGTTGGGAGCGATCGACGCCGCGCTCGCGCGCATGGAGGAGGGCACCTACGGCACGTGTCAGACCTGTGGTAAGCCCATCGCACCCGAGCGTCTGGAAGCGATTCCCTCCGCAACGCAGTGCATCGACTGCAGACGGCGGGAAGAGGGCCGTTGACCGGTACGTTTTGAGACAGGTTCCGGGCCTGGGGTCACGAGGCCCAGACGTTCGAGTCGGCTCGACCACCGACGGTCTGACACCTGTCTCCGCCGCCAAACGGCGTCTCGGAGCCGGCTTGGTTCAGTGGGTAGCCCTCGCGGCGGTTGCCGTCGCCGCGCTCGCGGCTGACCAGGTGACGAAGCACATCGTTGTCAGCCGGCTGGCGCTCGGCGATCAGGTCGACGTCACCGGGCCTCTGACCCTCCATCACGTCCAGAACACCGGCATTGCGTTTGGCCTCTTCTCCAACTCGACCGCGATAGTGACCGCGCTGACGGCGCTCGCGGTGGCCTGGATGCTGCTGTTCTTCTCCCGCTCCGGTGCGCGCCACCCCATCCTGCCGACGGCTCTCGGTCTTGTCATCGGCGGCAGCGGGTCCAACCTCCTCGATCGTGTCCGGCTCGGGCACGTCACCGACTTCCTGGACCTCTGGTTCTGGCCGGCTTTCAATCTTGCCGACACCTTCATCGTGCTTGGCGTAGCGATCCTCCTCGTCGGCTTGGTGGCGGCCGACCGGCCAGTCACCCGACAGCGGGGTCCTGCGGTGACGGCAATCCGTTCCTGAGACTCCAGGTTCCCGAACAGGCAGCCGGGTCGAGACTCGACCGATTCCTGGCCGATAGCGCCGCCGTGGGGTCGCGCGCCGCGTCCGAGCGCCTTCTCGACTCGGGCGGTGTGTGGGTCGACGGCCTGGCCCGCTCGAAGAGCTTCCGACTCAGCGGTGGGGAGGTGGTGGAGTTCGAGCCGCTCGCTCCGCCCACGAGTGGGCTGACGCCCGAGCGGATGGAGCTTCGGGTTGCCTACGAGGACGAGCACCTCCTCGTGGTGGACAAGCCAGCCGGTGTGGTGGTTCATCCCGCGCCGGGGCATTCGAGCGGGACGCTTGTGCATGGACTGCTCGGCCACGCCGTGGCAGGGGGGCAGGCGCCCCATCGGCCCGGGATCGTCCACCGCATCGACCGCGACACATCGGGACTGCTCGTCGTCGCCCGATCCGAGGAGGCGCACCGGCGGCTGCAACGACTCGTTCGTCACCGAGAGATCGAGCGCGCGTACCAGGCTCTCGTTCGCGGCCGGCCGCGCTCCCACCGCGGGAAGATCGAGGCGCCAATCGGCCGCGATCGTGCCGATCCGACGCGACAATCGCTCGACACTGCGACGCCGCGGTCGGCCGTAACGCACTTCGAGGTCGCAGAGCTGCTGGCTCGGCACGCGCTTCTCACAGTACGGCTGGAGACGGGCCGGACGCACCAGATTCGCGTCCATCTCAGAGCCATCGAGCTGCCGGTCGCGGGCGATCCCGTCTACGGCGTGGCCGGCGACCTCGGCTTGCGCCGGCAGTTCCTGCACGCCGCCCGGCTGACCTTCGCGCACCCGTTCACCGGCCGGCCGGTCGACGTGTCGTCGGCGCTTCCGAGCGACCTCGCGGCGGCGTTGCAGCGGGCGCGCGAGAACGAGTCTTCATCCTGATACCATGTTCAGGTTCCTACTCCCCGGCGGGTATTCCGGGTGGTGGTGCCGGCTCTAACGGACGCCGGTTCCACTCGGATCCGCCGGCCGGCAACACCGTCCAACCAGAAAGGGGCACCAATGTCCGTTGTCTCTATGCGCGAGCTGCTCGAGGCCGGCGTGCACTTCGGCCATCAAACCCGCCGCTGGAACCCGAAGATGAAGCGTTTCATCTTCGCGGAGCGCGGCGGGATCTACATCATCGATCTCCAGCAGACGCTCGAGCTGGTCGAGGCGGCGCACAGCTTCGCTCGCAATCTTTCGAGCCGGGGCGGCTCCATGCTCTTCGTGGGAACGAAGAAGCAGAGCCAGGATGCGATCGCCGAACAGGCGGCTCGCGTCGGCATGCCGTATGTCAACCAGCGCTGGCTCGGCGGCCTGCTTACGAACTGGCGCACCATCTCGGATCGAATCGACCGGCTGCATGATCTGCGTCGCCTGCGTGACGACGGGCAGCTCGACCTCCTGCCACCGAAGGAGCGAATCTCCATGCTCAGCGAGCTCGAGAAGCTGGAGCTCAATCTCGGCGGTGTGGCCGAGATGCGAAAACAACCGGACGCCGTCTTCATCGTCGATCTGCGGAAGGAGCAGCTGGCGGTGCGCGAGGCGCGACGCCTCGGCCTGACCGTTGTCGCACTCGTGGATACGAACTGCGATCCGGACGAAGCCGACTACGTCATTCCTGGGAACGACGACGCGATTCGGGCCTGTAGCCTGGTCATCCGCGTGATGGCGGACGGGATCGAGGCAGGCCGGGCGCAGGCGACTGCCGCCGACTTTGCGGCGGCTACGCAGGAAAACGGCCAGCCGGCCTCCACGGAGACCACTGAGGACGCGCCGGATGTGCCAGACGTCCCCGTTGCCTCGTACGAGCAGCTCGGCCCGAAGGAGAGCGCGGCGAAGACCGCCGAGGTGGAGGATTCCACGCCCACCGAGGACCCTGCCGCGGAGGCCGTGGAGGCCGTGGAGGCCGTGGAGGCACGAGCGGAATGACAACGATCGCCGCCAGCCAGGTGAAGGAGCTGCGCGACCGCACCGGTGCGGGAATGATGGAGTGCAAGCGCGCGCTCGAAGAGACGAGCGGTGACGTGGATGCCGCCATACAGTTGCTGCGCGAGCGCGGTGTGGCGCAGGCGGGTAAGAGGGCCGGCCGGGAAACCACGGAGGGCAAGGTCGGCTATCGCATCGCGGACGACCACGCGACGATGGTGGCCGTCGGCTGCGAGACCGAGCCCGTCTCGAACAACGACGAGTTCCTGACCTTTGCCAGGCGTGTGCTCGACGTGGTTGACGGCGGCGGGCCGCAGGCGGTCGAGCCCCTCGAGGACGACCGCGTCGCGCTCATCGCCAGGCTCGGGGAGAACATCCTCGTTCGCGGAGCGACTCGGATGGAGCGGGACGGCAAGGTGATAGCGGGTTACACGCACGCGCCTTTGAACAAGATCGGCGTGCTCGTAAAGGGAACCGGCCCCGAGGAGGCGGTGCGGCGCGTGGCGGTGCACATCGCGGCGGCGAGGCCACGGTATCTGAGCCGAGAGGACGTGCCGGAAGACGAGGTCTCGGCCGAGCGCGCGATCTACGAGAAGCAGCCGGATGTGCAGTCGAAGCCGGAGACCGTCCGGGAGAAGATCGTCGAGGGAATGCTCGGGAAGCGGTTCTTCGCGGAGTCCGTGCTCGACAACCAGCCGTGGGTGTACGAACCGGGCAAGAGCGTAGGACAGGTGCTCCGCGAGGACGGCGTCGAGATCGTCGACTTCGTTCGCTACGACGTGGGCGAATGACGCTTCAAGCCCAGGAAGCGCCCGTCGACGACCACCAGGTTCCCGTCTTTGGGCGGGTACTCCTGAAGCTCTCCGGCGAGGCGCTCATGGGTGACCGCGACTACGGCCTCGACCCTCGAACCATCGATGCGCTCGCCGACGAGCTCGTCGAGATCCACGGGCTGGGCCTCGAGCTCGCTGTCGTTGTCGGAGCCGGCAACATCTATCGCGGCATGGCTGCAGCTGCTGAAGGGATGGACCGTGCCACTGCCGACTACGCTGGCATGCTCGCAACGGTGCTCAACTCGCTGGTGGTTCAGGACGCGCTCGAGCGCCGCGGCGCCCAGACGCGAGTCCTGTCGGCGCTGGCTGTGTCGGAAGTGGCCGAGCCCTACATCCGCCGGCGTGCGATCCGGCATCTGGAGAAGCGACGCATCGTCATCTTCGCAGGAGGAACCGGCAACCCGTTCCTGACCACGGATACCGCTGCGGCACTGCGGGCGCTCGAGATCGGAGCCGAGGCGATCCTGATGGCGAAGAACGCCGTCGATGGCGTCTATTCCGGCGACCCGCGTAGCGATCCTGACGCTCGCCTGCTGCCAACCCTGACGCACCGCGAAGCGATCGAGCGCGGACTCCGCGTCATGGACACGGAAGCGCTCTCGCTCTCACGCGACAACGGTCTTCCCATCTACGTCTTCGAGCTCGCCGACCGGAGCATCCGCCGGGTGGTACTGGGCGAACGCGTCGGCACGATCATCTCGACCCCGGGTGCCACGCGGTGATCGAGGACCTGCTGCAGGACGCGAACCGGCGCATGGACCGGTCGATCGAGGCGGTCCGAAACGAGTTCAACACGGTCCGCACGGGGCGGGCATCGACCGCCTTGCTCGACCGCATCGAGATCGACTACTACGGCCAGCGGACGCCGCTCAAGCAGCTGGCGACCATCAACGTGCCGGAGTCACGCCTACTCACCGTGCAGCCGTTCGACCCGGGCTCGCTGCGGGCGATCGAGCGTGCGATTCAGGAGTCGGATCTGGGCCTGACGCCCTCCAATGACGGCAAGTTGATTCGACTGCCCATCCCTGCGCTCACCGAAGAGCGCCGCAAAGAGCTCGTGAAGGTGATCCGACACATGGCCGAGGAAGGCCGCATCGCGATACGAAACGTGCGGCGGGACGTGATTCACCACCTCAAGGAGCTCGCGAACGACGGTGAAGTCGGCGGCGACGAGGAGCGCAGAGCGGAGGAGCGTGTTCAGAAGCTCACGGACGAGCACACGAAGACGATTGACGAGGTCCTGAAGCACAAAGAGGCCGAGATCCTCGAGGTGTAGTGCTCCGTCCCGGAAGTCGCTTGATGATCCTGGCACGCGAAAAGCAAGCCGGGGAAGGACGCAGGGAGCGCGCATGTGCTGGCACATGTAAGCGACTGAGGACGC